>DASWKT010000184.1:0-4872 GCA_036396515.1 Anaerolineales bacterium
GCACCGATGTTTAGTGCAAATTCCCTGTCTTCAGGCGCGACGTAGGTAGCTGTGATAAAAACCACTGGAATATCACGAGTTTCAGGATTGATGCGTATCCTATGAACGAGACCAAATCCATCCAGCTTGGGCATCATAATATCGGCGATGACCGTCGCCGGGCGTTCCTTCTGAATAGCTTCCAATCCTTCCCTGCCATTACGAGCCGTGACCACACGATACCCCTTGAAGGTCAGCGTTGTATTCAATAACTGCAGGATATCAGGATCATCTTCCACAATGAGTAGATAAGCTTGTTCTGCGTTCATACTCCTATTCTAATCCCCTATTGCCGTTTTGGTTGATATTAATTTCATCACTATTTCCGGGCGCATCCCGGCCTCCCAAATACAATATCAAAAGTAAACTGGCACATCCATAATTCTTTGTCGGATTTGGACACCCATTCCCCATGAGGGACCTGGGGCGATAGAGCTTTTAGCAAGCGTCTAAAAGAGTGCACGCTGGAGCGGGTATGCCTCCTGAGCCAGGCCGAGCACATGGTAGGTTGACTGGGCCCACTGTGACACCATTTCCGGCAGAGGGCGGCCCCAATGCTTTTCGAGGCCGGCCTGCTTGTCCGCTTCGCTCAACGATCTCAACCACCACAAACCCACTACGCCCCAACGCAGCGCGCAAGCAGCCGTGTAGCCCAGGCGCACGAGCCCAGTGTCACCCTGCCAGCCGGCCTCGCGCAACCCCTCCAGGTAAGCAGCGAAGATCACCTCATCAAGGCTCTTGACCTGCGCGGCATCGTACTCGAACCAGATCAGGCTGGCAGCCAGCAGGTTGGCGATCTCTTCGCCAATGCCGCCGATGCCGGCAAAGACCCAGTCGATGGCGACCGTGTGAGCTGCGCCCCTGTCAGCCTGGCGAATAAAAAGATTGGGGCGATAAGCATCCATATGACAGAAGGCCTGTGGCAACTGGTCCAGAGCGGCCAGTAATGTCTGGTGGCTGGCCCAGAGACGCAGAATGTCATCAGTGACCGGCTGGGGGAAGGCATTTCGCAACAGGGGATTCTCCCAAAAGCGCTCGTCACGGATCAGTTCCAAAGTGTCTCGACAGTCCGCTTCATAATAATTCAGCCAGCCTCGCAGCCAATCACGGCTAAGCCAGCGCGCGGCCGGAAGTGGGTGCCCAGCTGCATAGGCTCCATTGAACTGCCCCAGATGGCGCGCAGCCAGACCGTACTCGGCCAGAGACCAGGGCAGGCCGACAGAATCCACGAGATCCTCAAGCCATAGCCAGCACACCCCTTCCGGGTATTCGGTAACGCCGAAATAACGCGGCGCCTTCAGGCCACCCGGTAGATCAGTCAGCAGCCGGCTTTGGTAGGCGAGAATCTCGCGCCGGTGATAATTCCAGTGGGTCGGGTCAGTGTCATTGAGCGGTGCGTGTACTGCCTTCAGCACAATGGACCACGGACGGGCCGCGCCCATATCGTGTGCGCTCCCTTTAAAGCGGTGCAAGCCCAAATTCGACTCTTCAGTGTTGATATAGCTGACCGGAGAGTGCTCCCAGTGACTGATCTCAGCGCTCGGGCTGCCCAGGGCCTGTCGAACGGGACCCGTCAGCATGGCTGTATCGATGTCTTTGATCTCAGGTACGTGATTCATTCTTAAACTCTCTATTTAGCGCAGACTGTGAAGCATTCCTGTAAGGCAGCGACTCAATAGGAAAGCCGTCCCGAAGGATTGGTATCGATCGTCCCGCAGGTTTTCACCAAAGATCTCACACACAACTAAAGCCTGCGGGACGTTCTCAGTAAAACTTCGGGACGTTTGTTTCAATCCAACATATATCTACTAATCTTCTCATCTTCAACATCATTCACAAATTTTTGATACTCTTCCGCGTTCTGAAAGTGATCCTGCACAAAGCCTTTATCCGGCAAGGAGCTATTCCTCAGCCCTATCCATTCTCGATAATTTGAATACTCCCAGTCTTACGGTCGGGTGACCAACTTAGCCTTGACAGGCTTGAGGTGAATGTATCGACAGAGCATCATCAAATATTCCCATTTATCTACCCATTTGTGTTTAAAGCGACCCTCGACCCTTCGACACTCCCTACGGTCGTCGACAACCGCCCGCCTCACCACGCCGGCGAACTCTTCTTGCAGGCGCAGTGAGACGAAAACAGGAATGTCCGTACCCGTAATTTCCATGAAGGTCTTACCTCGGACGAAGTATTATAATGGGTAGACCAGTTCAATGTGAACAGTGATCAAAAAGCTAAGCGGAGGCTCCAGTGAGCACATTCAAAATTGAAGGCGCAAAAATACTCGATGGGCTGTTTCCTGAATTCAACTGGGAGGAATTGGATTTCGAAAGATACCAACAAGTCTTCGAAAAACTGAAGGGTGTCGACCAGTTAAGCACCGAAACCGTAAACTACATCAAAAACAAAAAAATCAGAATTGGATTTCACAAGCAATACAAAAGTGGAGGCGGCTGGACGCTTCTTAAAAACATTACCCTGACTCCAGGTGATGATCCTTTCACGCCTTATGTATTATCCCTGATCATCCATGAGATTTTCCATTTGAAACAATCCATTTGGATGCGTCTTTCCATGCAGGGGGAATTACGCGCGTGGCAATACCAAAAACAAATGTATCCGGAGATAGCTAATACAAAGAGGAACGAGATAGGTGCTGACAATGAAGCTTACGCGGGAACAAAAGAGTATTGGGATCTACTCTCAACGCTTTCCCCCGACTCGCGCGAGGATCTGGAAAAAGCACGGGATGTGATGCAAAATGTTTCAAAGGGATACCGGTCTCATTGTCTGCCACTGTATCCGCTCCCGCAGGAAATCGGTTTTTGCCTGAGGCAGGGAAAGTTCAAGGAAGCCATCAACGCGGTGATCAATCTGATAACTTGTAAGTAATGCCTTATGGGCTCCTTGTTATCCCCCAAAACTCTCACTCAACACGGGCTCAAACAGCCCTTCTACCTGCCTCGCCGCCTCGCGAGCCCTAAACGGCGAGTTCCTCCCCTGTAGACCCTCGAGCCGCCTCACCACGCCCGCGAACTCTTCTTGCAAGTTATCTAATCTCATAAGCAACCATCCCCGCCTTCATTGCGCCCACAACCGTGCCGTCCACCAACTCCTCGCCAGGGAAAAACCATTCTTCGGGATCGTATTTGTGGCGAAATTCCAATTGTCCATCTTGCCGTTCCATGTAAGGCGGCATATGGGCAAAGACTCACTTCGATCTATGCGATCAAAGATACTTATCTTTGAACCGCGCCGAATAGCCGCGTTTCTTCTTAATGGGGAAAAAGGCGTTCAAGAGCGAAGTGGATTCTTTTAGGTTTTTGTCATTGAATTGGTCAATCAGTTGGTGCACCTCGGACTGGATTGCAGGCGGAATGGAGGCTTTAGGCATAATAACCTCACTCATTCAAATAGGCGTTCGCTGGAATCAGAAAGGCACGTTCGGGTTTGCCTGTGAATTGCCCATCATCGTACATGGACAATTCATATTTCTCATTGCTGTACGTATAGAACGCAAAACCCCATTCGTCATTACCGAAATAACGCAGGCGGCAAAGGTGGACGGGAGTATTGCGCAGACGCTCGGCATACTCTTCGCGGGTTTCAGACCAATCTGCAGGAGGCCATCCATCGGTGAGAACAGGTTCGGTATATGCGTCAATATAGCAAAATTGATTCTTGAAACGAATTTCAAGGCGCGTGTACTTGCCTTTGAATTCCTTCTCTGCGACCGCGCGGATACGTTTCTCCACATCCGCTTGGACGGCCGGCGGGATTTTTACGCCGCCTGAATTGGGATTGAACGTCCATTTCTTGGGCATGTTTATTTCTGCAACAAGCCGCGCGTCTGATAAATCGCCGCGGCCTCGCGCACCAAACGTGCGCATTCCGGCGCGTGGTAGCGCTCTTCCAACAGGTTGGCCAGCGCCACCAATTCGGCGTGAGTGGCCCGTCCCGGGCGCAGGGCGTGGTACATCCGTAACACTTCGGCGTTGGGGACGGCAGTGAGTTCGGCGGCGCGCATGAGATTGGAGGCCTGTTGTGCGTAACCCGCCTGGAGCGCCACCTCGGCTTGCGCCCGCAGGGTCTCGGCACTGATTTGGAAATCAGCCATCGAAAGATTGCCTGCCCGCGCGGCATCGGCGGTAATATCTGCGAGCCGCCGCCCGCTGGCCGCCCGTAGCGATTCGGCGGCTTTTTCACTCAATGGGTAATGTAAGGGTTGGTTCGTCATAGGGTTCTTCCTCATAAATCCGGTTCCCAATCAAATCGCAGCTCCATCGGTGGGTGATCTTGCACCTGTTCTGTTTCGTGGCGGTGTAATAACGCGGTTTTGACGATGAGTCTTAAGCGAGCCCAGTTGTCCACCTGCACGGGCACGGGCGTGGTAGCCTTGCCCAACGCGTAGCGCGCGGCATTAACCCCGATGGCTCGATACGTTTCCAAAGTCAGGCTGGGCGATTGGGGAAACAATTCCAAATTGTTTAGCCGCGCCAGCCCGCGTTTGTGGATGACCGTGGTCCCGCGCGATTGCAGGCCAATGGCAATTCCCGAACTGCTAAGTCCCGCGCCGATTTGCCCGATGGCGGCGCAGTCGGAGGTGCGGTACACCTTCACCACGCGCCCCACCAAACCCTGGCTCGCGACACCCGTGAGGATGGCGGCCAACACCTCCTCGTGATCGAGGCCGTTAATCGTTCGGGTAAGCGCGCTACCAAAAGCTGGGCCAACGGCCACAATCACTTCAGGATACTCGGCGGGGCGCGCCGGGCCCAGTTCCGCGAGGCGGGTGCAGGGCGCCCCGATCTGGTCAGCAATAAAATCGCG
>DASWKT010000185.1:0-9614 GCA_036396515.1 Anaerolineales bacterium
GTCGCTAATATCCGGATCGTTCTCTACGAGAAGGATGCGGTCTGCATAAGAAGCCATAACTCACTCTCATCATAAAGGTATTTCTATCCTGCCCGTGTGCATTGTATCACCCTTTATCCCGGAATGTGACAGTCTTGGGCGTGGTCATGCTTCTTCTATGAGAGCGGATATGTCAAGGGGCTGGCTTCAAGACAATCCTGGCAGACCGTCCTTGTGCAGGTCGCTTCTTTGAAAGATATCACAGACAAAATGCGAACCGAAAGTTCTTTTGCAGCCTGGCTCGGCGTTCTGGCTAGAGGTCTTCTGAGATATTTTGGCAGCTTCGGGAAGGGTTGAGGCAATTGCCTCACACCAGCTTCTATCCGTGTTGGTTAGAAACCAAACACCCAATAGTGTATTCGCTTGAGGCGAGAGAAGCTTTTCAGGAGCGACCCCATCTATACTTCGGTTCCCCAAGGGGAGACCCGCATGAACCACCGGGTCGCTCACACCAAATCCGAAGAAACAAACCCAAGGAGTGCTGCGGTTTGGCTCAAGCCGGTTTCAATTGGGCACCTTCCGGCAAGACACCATATTCCAGATAGCGCCAAAGGGCGATGAGAAGCTTGCGGGCCAGCGCCACGATCCCGATGCGTCGCACTCGGCTGCTGCCTGCGGCAAAGCGTTGGCGATACCAGCAGCTCAATTGGCTCGTCGGCTGGTTGCGAAGCCAGGACCAAGCGATCTCAATCGCCATCGCACCGGACGGTTGCCCGCCTTGCTAACACCTGCACTTGCGCCAGGTGCAAGTGTCCCGCGCTCCCGGGTGCTTTCACCACTTTCATAGGGGGTGGGCGTCAGACCAGCCAGAGATCCCAGTTCTCGTCGGTTGTGAAAGGCACGCCAAGCGAAGAACTCTATCACATACACCCAGGCCGAGTTTATGCCAATCCCTTTCAGCCGTAACAAGCGCCGGACTTGCTCGATGGCCGGCTCCTGAGAGGTGGACAGGATTTCCTTGCGAACTTCTTCAATTTCGTGAATTTGCGCTCGGACGAATTGGAGACGTTCGCATTCCCGCACCAGCAGCGCCTGCAAGCCAGAGGGAACAACTGAACCATCCCACAACCTCACCGCATTCAATTGCTCTAGGAAGTCTGTCTTCACTTCCAGCACCACGCCTTGACTTGCCAAAACTCCCTTCATCCGATTGATGTGATGTGTCTGCTCACGCTTCAGGGCCAGCAGTTCTCGATGCAATTGGCGTTGATCTTCCTCCGCCACGCTGGGTACATGGACCACACTCCACACCTTCGGCTCACCTTGATGGTAGCGAATGAGCATATTCAGCAGCTTGCCCACATCCAAGCGATCCGTCTTCGCTCGCCCAAAGCGCCGATTGACTTCGATGCTGGCTGAATCCACAACCAGATTGTTCACTCCCTTTGCCTCCAGATAGCGATGCAGCCAAAACCCATCTCGTCCGGCTTCGTAGCAACTGCACACCTCTGTCTCCTTAGGCAAGCCAAATCGCACTTTGGCTTGCTCGATCTCTCCTTGCAGCGCAGCCAGGTTACGAGCTTTGATGCTCCGCAACCGCGGTGCCTGTCCCAGTCCAATCGTGAAGCCAAGTTTCCATTCCGCCTGGCTCAACTCGAGGGCCAGATAGAGCCTCGCTGAAACAGGTGTATCATTCCTCTTGCGGGTCGTTTTTGGAACCATACGTTCCTCCTTTCTTCCTCAACTGGAGCGTACCACACCTTCTTGGTGTCCCTCGGGAGAAACGACCCGCTTGCTTAATCCATACATATTATCTATACTACAAAACAAATCCCTGACAGCATGCAAATTGGGAGTTAGATATGGATATCAAGAAAATCTCCCAGCACTTTGATTACCGTCGCTTCCTTCCAATCCTGAGCCTCGGGATTGTTGTCGGCGCTATTGACTTACCAGCCGTCATTTCGTTTGCCATTCTGATCTATTCAGGAGAGCTGGCACCATTTGCCGGGGCGGGCATTGGCATGATCCTGTTTGGCGGGCTGATCGTCCAATTGATCGTGGCACTAACTAGCTCGATACCCGGCATTATGGGCGGACCGCAGGACAGTCCTGCTGCAATCCTGGGGCTTATGGCAGCAACAATTGCAACACGGATCCCTGATACGAATGCTGAAGCAAAATTTGCCACAGTAGTGGCAGCGGTGATGCTGACGTCCATTCTCTCTGGCCTATTCTTTTTGTTGATCGGCGGATTTAAGCTTGGCCGTTTCATCCGGTTTATTCCTTATCCAGTTGTTGGGGGATTTATTGCTGGAACAGGCTTGCTGCTAGTGCACGGTGCCCTGGGAGTGATGATTGGCGATACGCCGGGCATGACAAACCTTGGCATCCTTTTTACACCTGAAAACCTGATACGATGGATTCCCAGCGTGATTTTAGGGATCCTCCTGGTTATAGGGTCGCGTCGTTTTCAGCATTTCCTCACTTTTCCCGGCCTGCTCACCGGAGCAGCAATCCTCTTCTATGCGATCATATGGATCAGCGGGCAAACCACATCCGAGCTTCGCGAAATGGGCTGGCTATTGGGACCTTTCCCGGAAGGTGGTTTATGGCGCCCATTAGACTTTTCACTCTTAACGCAGGTCAATTGGGGACTGATTGCCGATCAGGCGAGTAACATTGCCGCCGTTTCCCTCATCAGTATTGTTGCCCTATTGCTGAATTCAAATGCGCTGGAATTGATTGCAAGAAGAGACATTGACTTGAATCGTGAATTGATCGCTACAGGTCTCGGCAATATAGCAGGTGGTTTCGCAGGCAGCTCTGTGGGATATCATTATTTGGGGTTTTCAGCGATCGCACTTCGTATGAACATTCATAGCAGGTTGCTTGCTGTCATCGCGGCGTCTGTCACTGGTTTCGTATTATTGTTTGGAGCATCCCTGCTTTCATTTATGCCGACCCTGCTGGCAGGTGGGGTACTGTTCTTTCTAGGAATATCATTCCTCGTTGAGTGGTTATACGACGCGTGGTTCCAGCTGCCGCGCATCGACTACGCGCTTGTTCTTTTGATCTTGGGTGTGGTCGGGGCCTTCGGTTTCCTCGAAGGCGTGGGCACAGGTATTGTTATTGCGGTTGTCCTTTTTGTAGTGAACTACAGCCGTATTGATATCATCAAAGACTCACTTACAGGCAGTTCCTATCAAAGCAGTGCAGAACGACCCTTTGAGCATCGTCAGTTGATCAGGAGCCTGGGGGAACAGATTCAAATTTTGCGCCTTCATAGCTTCATTTTTTTTGGAACATCGCAAAGTCTGGTCAGGCGGGTAAGCGAACGCCTTAAGGATGCGGACCGCGAGAAACTCAAATACCTCATCCTTGATTTTCAGCATGTTACCGCTTTAGACTCATCGGCTGTATTCAGTTTTGTCCGGCTGAAACAACTGGCTGAGACACACCAATTTCATCTTATTTTGACTGATCTCAACCCGGAAACAAAAACAAAAATCATACGTGCCGGTCTCAACGAACAGGAAGCATGGATTCGCTTTTCACCCAACATGGATTATGGCATGGAATGGTGTGAATCTAAATTATTGGTCGAGGAGGGCGGCTCTACAATTATTCGAGCTGGAACACTGCGTGCACAACTTAAGAGGATGTTCCTAACAAACGATGATGTGGATAAATTTATGACATATCTGGAAAAACAGGAAGTGCAGGAGTATCACATCGTGATCAATAAAGGTGACCCGCCCGACTCCATGTACTTTATTGATTCGGGAGAACTCACAACGCGCCTCGAAATATCAAAAGGGAAATTCATTCGCCTGCGCACTCAGGGCGGCGGGACAATGGTTGGGGAAATGGGCCTTTTTCTCAAGCAAGCGCGTACTGCAACTGTTGTAGCCACTCAGCCCAGTATGTTGTATCGGCTGTCCATCGATAAATACAACGAAATGATGCAGGATGATCCCAAACTTGTGTTCCACCTCCATCAATGGATCGGGCGCGTGCTCTCCGTGCGCCTTGCTGAAAACAACTATACACTGGAAGCCTTATTAAGTTAGCAGCAAAATTGCCCCAACCGCCAAGAGCAGATATGTTTTAGAGTTCGAAGACCGGTCGCGACCGACCTGTGACAATCCCGCGATGGTTCTTAATAGGTTTCTCGGGTCCGAATAAGGCCAGAGCCTGCCCCTGCTTCGAGGAAAGCGCTCCGAGCTGACTCAGGATCTCCAGCACAAGCGCGGGACGGACGCGATTGTTATGAGCAAGGTGAAGAGACATGCGCGAAGCATCCCCATCAGATACTTTTAGGGCGATACCCATTCCGGGAGAATCAGGCCCCAACGCGTCGGACAGTAAACCAACAATTTGGTAGCCCTCTGCGCCGCGCTTGCAGATGATCCTGCCCTCACCCACTCTCATGAGTTGTTCATCAAATTCCCCATAACCACTGACCATTTCGGGATAAGTCGTCATCGCGGATGTGATCTTGCGACAGGCCAAGGCACGCGCCTCTGAGAGATCACGCGGATCGCAAAGACGCGCAAATGCCAGCGCCGCGTTGTACAGCGGAACGGCAAAGTTTGGCGCGCAGCAGCCGTCAGTGCCAAGCCCAATCTCTTTAACCGGAAGCAGACACATCTCGGCGAATGCAGCGAGGATATCTTGCTGGATGGGGTGTTCGAGGTCAAGATAATTTTCCAGCGGAAGTCCGCGCAGTTTTGCGTATGCCAGCATGCCGGAATGTTTACCGGAACAGTTGTTGCGATTCGGGGTCGGCTCTCTACCATTCAGGATTACAGATTTGAACGCCTCCACATCGGACGGCATGTGAATTCCGCACTGCAGATTGCCTTCGTCAATCCCAACCTTCTTCTGGATGTCTTCCACCGTTTGCACATGCAGGTCACTGCCTTCATGTGAAGCGCACAGAATGGAGAGTTCGCGCGGAGTCAATCCGAAGTTTTCCACGCCGCCGTGTTCGACAAAAGGAATTGCTTGAAACGGTTTTGCACTGGAGCGTAAAAAGGCGACCATTTTCGGGTCGCCGTAGGATGAGATCAATTTTCCATGCGAATCCACCACTGCAATGGAGCCATAATGAACGGATTCAACAATATTCCCCCTCGTAACTTCAAATAGCGGCCGGACAGTCACTATTCCTCCAGTGTCAGGCGCGAGGGGGGTTGATAGTGACGCACATAATAATAATGCAATCCATAACGGAGCCGATGAGCGTACTGCTTTTGACGCGCGGCCGGAGCTCTGAAACTCTTCAGAAGCTGATCGGCCATTTTATCGGTAACATTGGCAGTGGTTTTTTTCCTCCCAATTTTTTCCACCCGCTCATGGATACGCTTGAGCATGTCGATTTGATGCCGAACAACTTGTGGTGTCACAACACCGCCGCGTCCACTGACAATCGTGAAGCCTTTGTATTCAGACTCCAGTAACACTTTGAGTATCTCGATCCATGCCGGGAGATCAGCGTGTGCGAGGAACGGAGGCTGGTTCTTCAGCACTGCATCGCCCACGAAGACAACTTTTTCACTAGGCAAAATAACCCAGATTGCGCCCGGGGTGGGGCCCGGGTGACTCTCAAGGATGATGGGTGTATCACTCCAGTGTAAATTCAATTGATCCAAAAAGGAGATTTCGGGAGGCGCCCAGCGAACGCTTCCCAGGCCAGGGATAGCTTCCCAATTCGCACCGGTCTCATCGCCCTGCGCCTTGAATGTGTTCGGGCGGTTACGGAAGGCCTGCGCAGTTTTCTCGTGTGCAATCACGGTGCAGTCCATGGCGCGCACGCCCAGAGTTCGGTCTGGATGCGCGTCCAGATTAACGAGCACACGTTCTGGGCCATTGCCCATACCCATCATTGCAGCGCGCCACGAACGACCATCCTCGGGAGAGGGCGGCGCGTCGATCTGGATCAATCCGCGCGGCTGGCTGATCACGCCTAATGTCACGCCAAGGAACCGATCCTCGATATAAACGTTTTTCGCAATTGCTTCCATTAATCATGCTCCGGGGTTTTACTTTTCATCACTACCAGCCAATTGCTGCTCTGTCGCCACGGGGAGGGTAAAGTGAAAGGCCGTACCTTTGCCCGGCTCACTTTCAACCCAAATGCGCCCGCCATGACCCAGCACAGCAAGCCGACAGAAAGCCAGGCCGATCCCAAGCCCCCCGGGTTTGTTCTTGCCGCGCAGGCGCGTAAACTTATCGAAAATCCTGTCCTGATCTGCGGCAGGAATGCCCGGGCCGTTATCCTTCACCCACATGTGAACCCAATCTTCTTCCTGCCGGGCGCCCGCTTCCAGCTTGCCATTAGGCGCTGTGAATTTGCTGGCATTCTCCATCAAATTGATTAACACCCGCCGCGCCATATCCTCATCCACCCAGATAGCTGGAAGTTCCTTCGGCAAATCCACACTGATTGTCTGGCGTCTGCCCTTTGCAACGGGTTCCACATCCAGCACTACCTGCGCGATCATTGGGATCGTATCAACGGCCTTCTGGTCTGCCACAGGCTGACCTGACTCAAGCTTGTTCACATCGAGCAGGGAGCTGACAAGGCGTTGGATCCGGTCAGTTGAGTTCTCAGCAATCTTCAGTACGGTCATGACGGTTTCTTTGTCATCATCCGGAGCAATACTGTAGAGTACATCCAAACTCGAAACAATATTCGCCAGTGGAGAACGCAGGTCGTGATAGATCATCGCGGTCAGGTCCTCGCGCAGCCCGTCAAGCTCCTTGCGTTCAGTGATATCACGCAGGATCCATTGGATCGAATCGGTTTCATCGAATTCCACGCGGCGGGCATGCACTTCCACCGGCATGCGCGATTCGTCCTGCCTGTGCAAAGCTGATTCATAGGAACAGGTCTGGTTGGCGCGCAGTGTTTCAAACCCGGTCCCGGTTCTCTTCCAATTCACATCATGAAGCTGATCAATGGACAGAGTGTGCAGCGTCTCTTCATCATAACCACTTAATACCAACGCCCGCCGGTTTGCTTCGATAATGCGGCCCTCCCAGTCCGTGATCAGCATGGGGTCAATGCTCTCTTCAAACAGCTCATGATAACGCTGGTGCGCGGCCTGCAGACGCTCGAACAACTGCGCGTTTTGGATCGTCGTGCCTGCGAGGCCTCCTATTCCAGTCATCACCAGCAATGCATCGGGATCGAAGGACTTGGCAATCGGGTTGATCGCTTCGATGACGCCGATCGCGCGTCCCTGAGCCTGAATCGGTGCTACGATGATCGCACGCGTCTCGACTCCTCCAAACTTGTCCGCGTCGCTAAAATTCTTATCCTGACTGACGTCTGCCACTACAACGCCGCGCCCTTCACGCGCTGCAAGACCTACAATCCCATCTCCCACGGCGATTTTCTTTCCAAGGATATTCCCCGCGTTCTGGCCTGCCGCGGCCCGAAAGATAAGATAATCGCCATCGATCATACCGAGAGCTACAGTCTCCACCTGCAAAGCCTGGATTGTCTGAATTAGAATACGTTGGTAAACATCCTCCATGCGCAGGGATACGTTCATGGCTGCCGCGCCCTCGGCCAGCGCGGTCATTACACGCGCCTGGCGTTGACTCTCGGTATAGAGCCGGGCATTCAACACCGCAATACCAGCCTGGTCGGCAATGGCTTGCATCAAATCCAGTTGTTCTTCTGAAAACGCATCGGGTTTTGCATGGACCAGCGTAAGCACGCCCACCAAATTTTCGCGCGCCAGCAACGGCACACAGATCGCGGATTTGACTCCCGATTTGTCAATAGCATCGTCAGGACGCATCAGCCAGCGTTCATCCTTGCTTGTATCAAGAACAAGGGCTCCCTGGCGATTGCGAATAACCCAGCCAGCCAGGCCGCGTTCCATCGTATCGCGCATCTGTTGTGTTGTGTGTTCATGGACTTGTTCACCATAAACGATGGTCGCATCCACAGCCTTGCCTGCATCGTCCAGTACGACGACACTGCAACGTTCACCACCTACATTCTGGATGGCTTCATGTAAGACGCGTTGCAGTACGGTTCGCAGATCGAGCGCGGTAGCTACTTCACGGCTGACGTGATATAGAAGTTCAAGTAATGCTTTTGTTCGATCTTCTTGTTGTAGTGACATAAACTCCTGGGCAGTCTCATACTAAGTTTGCGAAGGCTCTCAATGGTTGTTGCAATGAGAGTTTCCTTCCCGGTTTGGCCGGGTATGGACTTCAATCCGCTTCCTTTCCGAATCATACCACGCGCCAATCTGCAAGTATAGCATAATCGTTTACGGTAAAATCACCTTATGACACTTGACATTCCTCGCATAAAAGCCCTGTGTTTTGACGTGGATGGCACGTTGAGCGACACGGATGACCTGTACGCGCAGAAGATTTCCGGTATTCTGCCGCGTTTCTTATTTCCTGACCCGGAACACACAGCCCGCCGGTTGATTATGTGGATTGAGTCGCCCGGAAACGCCCTCTTGGGATATGCTGACACGATCGGCATCGACGATGAAATGGTCGCTTTCATCGATTGGCTGTACCGGCATCGCACAAACCCGCTCAAGAAATTCCTGCTCGTCCCCGGTGTGGACAAGTTGCTCGTGAGCTTGAAAGGGCACTATCCAATGGCAGTCGTGAGCGCGCGGGATGAAAAAAGTACCATGCGATTCCTGAACCAGTTCGCTCTTGTAAAGTATTTCGACATCATTGTGACAGGTCTCTCTGCCCCACACACGAAGCCCTACCCGGACCCGATCCTGTTTGCCGCACAAAAAATGGGAGTTAAACCCGAAGAGTGTCTCATGATCGGCGATACCACCGTAGATATGCGCGCGGGCAAGTCTGCCGGGGCGCAGACCGTCGGTGTGCTATGCGGCTTTGGAGAGGAGCAAGAACTCAGAAAGCTGGGGGCAGATTTTATCCTGAAGAGCACCAGTGATTTGGCGGATATTCTGAACGGAAACCATCAGGAGTCACAGAACCCCCATGGTTTATTCACATCTTAATTGTACTACTCAGACAGATAGCGAGACGAAAGCGCGTTGAAAGGGGATCCGTTGAAAGCGAAATATGAAACCGATTGTCCATTTTTTAGAGCAGTGAAAACATAGCTGCGGGCCATCCAAAAACGCCCGCGCCGCACAGTTGTTGCAGGGCAAATGCGGGCGGATATTGAAGAAGCCGCGCAAGCCGCAGGTAAACGCGTTTCAATGGATGACTTTGACCTTTCGATGTTTGCCACACGTTTGTTCGGAACGATCTTGAAAGCTTCCGATTACGCGCGTGCGATTCGATATCTGCAAACCGTCTCGCGTGACGTAGGGCGTTTCTTTGAAAAGTACGATGTCCTGTTGACACCGGTGCTAAATCAACCACCCGTAAAGATCGGCGCGTTGAAACCGTCTGCAAGCGAGCAGGAGCAACTCAAAATTATTGCCCGCACTGGCGCAACCTGGGTTTTGGAAGCGATGGGAATCATCAAACCTCTCGCCGCCCAAACCTTTGAATTTATCCCATGGACTCCTGTGTTCAATGTGACAGGCCAACCTGCGATGTCTGTACCTTTGCATTGGAACGACGAGGGCTTGCCCATCGGTATGCATTTCGTCGGCAAATGG
>DASWKT010000186.1:0-8048 GCA_036396515.1 Anaerolineales bacterium
ATGGTTGTCTCAATAGGAGCAGGGGGTGATTGATGCGTGGTCTGGATTCCGCTTTCTCCATTTTGCCCGCTCCACAGCAGGATTGGCTCGGTTGGCATTCCGGTCTGCTCATTTCCATCGCGCAAGGCTCTCAAGCCGCGCTTTGTGCACACGCGGACCATCTCCAGCCGATAGGCCGCGCTGCCGCGAATGTCATCAATGGGTCTGCTGGCGTTCATCGTCAGGAGCGCGGCCTTTTCAATTACCTCATCCGTGAGTTGCCTGCCTGCCAGATATTTCTCTGCTTCTGGCGCATGGATGATCGTCGGCGCGACCGCTCCGAGAGTGAGGGAGGCTGATTTAACGGAACCGGCTTCGAGGTCCACAATGACCGCCACATCTATGATGGAAATGGCCTGGGCGCGGCGCAATGCCAGTTTGATGAATGTCCCGCGTGCAGTAGCTGCCATCGCCGGGAAGGAAATATCCACCATCATCTCGTCGGGCTGCATCACCGTTTTGCGGACGCCGGTATAAAAATCCTTGAGTGGGACTGTGCGTGTGCCTTTTGTCGACTGTAAAGTCAGGAATGCACCGAGTGCCATGAGGGGGGTAATGGTGTCGTTGGCGGGAGAGGCTGTGATCAGATTGCCCGCGATCGTGCCGCGGTTGCGGATCTGTGGCGCGCCGACTTCCCAGGCCGCCCGCGCCAGTGGATAAGCTCGGGCGCGGATCAACCTTGATTCAACACAATGATTGTGCGTGACCAGCGGGCCCAGGTGGATGATTTCATCTTCATCAATGGTGATGCGCTCTAGATTGGGTATGCGGGTGACGTCGATCAATGTTTCGATCCCTGTGCGAACACCGCGTTCGAGTTCAAGGAGCAAGTCGGTTCCGCCTGCCATAATACGGGCACGTTCCCCCTTCTCTGCCAAAATTTGAATTACCTCTTCAACCGTGGTTGCGTTTATATATTCATGCCACATATTTATGTCCGTAGGGGCGGGGTAACCCCGCCCCTACTACAAAATATTATTTTCCATCACCGGTCACAGCTTCAGACCGCCTGTTATATGTTTCGACTGCCAGCCGCGCCAGCGACGTCACGTTGCGGAGCGCGGCGGGCAATGCAGCCTGATCACCCATGCTGGCCTCGACGTTATCAAGAGCGCGCCCAACCTGTTCCGCGAGATCAAAGAACGCGGCATCGAATTGATAGATCGCTTCGAGTTCCTTTTCGTTGATCTTTACCGCATCGAACAACCCTGAAAATCCGCGCGGCGCAGTGCTGATCTTGTCAATGAAGGTGCGCAGTTGCAGCGCGGCTTTCTCCAAATCGTCCACGTACGCGATCATGCCGTTGCTCACCATATCCGATTGTAATTGTGATGTACGCTTCCACTGTTCTTCAAAGCGGCGCGCGACTGTATCGCGCAATAGCTTATCTGCGTCACGTCGGTTCTGCCGTTCGATGTATCCACCAAAGCCGGGGATGTACGATGCCAGCTTCTTAAACGCGTCCTGCTGGCTGGTCACTTTCTGAAAGAATTCGTCCATTTGTGCCTCCTGCGATGATATACGGGTTCTTGAGCATTAAGTCGCACGAGTACATTATAGCCTGAGTTGAGGGTTATAATCAAGCAAGACCATTTCCTGCCTGGGAAGCTCATGCCAGACAACCTACTGCCGCTTGTCTCATTCATTACTAAACCTTGTGCATCAATTTGCAGGTTAAAATTCAAACTTCTAGTTTAGACAATTATGCGTTTAGACAATTATGCGGCACTCTGTAAATCAACTTCTCTCGTCTATCGAGGAAGAATTCAAACCGCCCGGCGCGTGCAATAAGCTCAACGCCGGGCAAGGAGGAACACAATGACAACTGATCTTCAAGCGACAAGGACGACGGACATTCAATCCCTGCTGGGTGACAAAGCAGAATTCCTGCTTGGTTTCGATTCGCCCAAAATCCCCAAAGAACGTCTGCACCTGCCCGGTCCCGATTTCCTAGACCGCGTTTTGATGCAATCCGACCGTAACAATCGCGTGCTCGGCAACCTGGCATGGATGTATAAAAACGGACGGCTTGGCGGCACTGGTTATCTTTCCATCCTGCCGGTGGATCAGGGTATCGAACATTCAGGCGGCGCGAGTTTCGCGAAAAATCCTGATTACTTTGATCCTGAAAACATCGTCAAGCTTGCCATCGAAGGCGGCTGCAATGCGGTCGCTTCCACGTTCGGGGTGCTGGGGATTATCGCGCGCCAGTACGCGCACAAAATTCCGTTCATCGTAAAAATCAATCACAACGAACTGCTGACCTATCCAAACAGCTTTGAGCAGATTTTGTTCGGTACTGTCGAGCAAGCGTACGCGATGGGCGCGGCCGCGATTGGCGCGACCATTTATTTCGGGTCCGACGACTCACATCGTGAACTCATCGAAATTGCAGAAGCCTTCGCCCTGGCGCACGAACTCGGATTAGCGACCGTCTTATGGTGCTATACGCGCAACAAAGCCTTCAAAAAAGACAAAGACTATCATGTGTCCGCCGATCTTACTGGTCAGGCGAATCATCTCGGTGTGACGATTGAAGCGGATCTCATCAAACAAAAACTTGCCGAGAATAACGGCGGCTATCTTGCGTTGAACAACGACGGCGTCACGTTCGGCAAATATGACAAACGCATGTATTCGGATCTGATCAGTGACCATCCGATCGATCTATCACGCTATCAGGTTGCCAATTGCTATATGGGACGCATCGGCCTCATCAACAGCGGCGGCGCCTCGGGCGAGAATGACTTTGCTGAAGCGGCCACGACGGCTGTAATCAACAAACGCGCGGGCGGCACGGGTCTCATCTCGGGACGCAAAGCGTTCCAGCGCCCAATGGCAGAGGGTGTGAAACTCTTGAATACTATTCAGGATGTATATTTGGACAAAAGCATTACGATCGCATAGATTCTGAATAGAAGGTTTGGCGGATGAGCAGGTAGAGGCGGACTTTTGTCGGCCTCTACTCGCATATGTCCATGCTGGAGATAAGAGAATGGCAGAATATGAGATATCCAATCCCTTGACGGCCCCATGGCTGATCTTCAAAGCGACCATTTCGCGCAGGGAAGGCTACGACCCAACGACCGGCAAATGGACAAGGGAGGATATTGTCATTCCATTTGATCAATTACAGGGCTATGATGTGCCCATCCCATTTATGGGTAGGGGATCGTTTAATTATATTGAAGCAGAGCGAATCCGTGTTTTGCCTGATAATTCGCCTCTTCCTGATCCATATCGAAGATGAGTAGCGGCTGACAGCCGTCCGTCCTTAACGAGTATCCATTCCATGCCTCAATCCGATCAAGGCGTAACAAAAGATAGATATACAGTCATTCCCCGCACAGCGATCTTCCTGGTGCGCGGCGATTCATATCTGCTCCTCAAAGGCGCGCCCACAAAGCGTTTGTGGGCAAACAAATACAACGGACTCGGCGGCCATGTCGAACGTGGGGAGGATATTCTCACTGCTGCAACGCGTGAACTACTTGAAGAAACGGGATTGACTGCCGACCTATGGTTATGCGGCACCGTGATCGTTGACGCGGGCGAAACAGGTATCTGCCTGTTTCTCTTCAGTGGGGAATGCCCGGGGGCGGAGAGCGAGCCTCAACCCTCTATAGAAGGAACAGCCGAATGGGTACCGTTTGACGCGCTCCCTGAATTCCCGATGGTTGAAGATTTGCCCATCCTGTTATCAAAAATTCGTCACATGAAACGCAGCGATCCGCCTTTTTTTGCATGGTCGCATTATGACGAAGGGGAAAAACTGATCGTGGAATTTGCCGAGTGAAAACCCCTCGCCCCTTTGTGCCGCGAGGTCCCCAAAGGGGGAGCCCTAAAATAGACGAAGCGGGGAAAGGGGTGGTGCTTTATGGGATACTGTACGACTGTAGCTCTATGGTCTCCGTGAATGACGTCCCAATTACTTCGCCTATGCCACTGGCTTTCACCCAGCCTACGCCCTGAGCGAACCAGAATGTATACGTGCCGGAGAATGCAGCCGGCATGCTTATCCCCTGGTACGTGGCATTGATCGTGATGGTTGATTCGACCTCTACTCTCATCGCATCAAACGTTCCAGCAGGGACTGTGACACTTTCGGTGCCGAGCGCACTGAAATTGGATTCGGCAGTTCCTGCTGCTTCGGCGGATGTCCCGGTGCTTTCCAGGTCGCCCTCAAACTCGAGCATATGCTGCCATTCATTCCCGGCTGTTATTTCACGCGGGAAGGTCACCCCGCTTATGTTATTGAACGTGAGATTCAGTTGCATATCTTGCGTATTGAGCGTGGCGGCCGCGGGCCCTCCGAGCTGTAAGGCGACCAGACCTTCCGGCCTACATGCCCATTCCTGGGTGCGTGTCAAATCGTCAAGATGTGAGGTGATGGTAAAACCATCCTCGCGGACTGAGGTGATCGTATCTGTAAAACTATAGTCACCTGCCGGGCTGCCTGTGCTTTTATAGCTCCACGATGCACCTTCACGGATAGGATAGTATGGATTTGCGCACAAACCTTCGCCGGCAACCGGCGTACTATTGCCTTCTGAGGTAACGGGTAGCTCCGTAGCGGTTGCTTGCAATTCTTCAGTTACGGGTATTGTCTGGGTGGGTGTCTCATTCCCCGGTAATGAGCAGGCTGTGAAAAAAAAACCATTACCAGTAACAGGCTGAGAAATGTTCTCAGTTTCTTCTTTTCCATTAAGTATTTACCTTTCTTCACGCTTAAATGATTCGCCTGCTCTACCTCCATTGTTTGAGCGTCATTGTAAAGGTACTGCCTTTTCCGGGCATGCTGGTTACATCCAGGCTTCCCTGATGTTGTTCGATGACCTGCCGCGTGATGGCCAGCCCCAGACCGATCCCCCCAAAGAGATCGTCCCCACTCCTGTCAAGATGATAGAAGCGACTAAAGATGCGCGGCATATTGTCCTCTGGGATTCCGATGCCATGATCCTCCACAGAAACGATGACCTGATCATCTTTCCGGTCCATGCGCACTTCCACATCCCCGCCCCTGGGACTGAACTTGATGGCATTGTCGATCAGCGCCATGAGCGCACGCTCAAGGGACTTTGAGTCGCCTGAAACCCAGGGCAGATCTCGGCTTGCGCTTCGTGTGAGGTGCAGTCTCACTCCCCTCTCGCCGGCTTTGGCTTTGTATTGATCAATCACATGACCTGCCACCTCATGCATGTCCACTGCCTGGAACGCAGGAAGCACGAGTTCCATCTCCTGCAGGAACAGGATGTCATTGACCAGTGTGGCGATCTGCTGGACATTTCGCGCAACCGTATCGATCCCAGCCGTGAGCTGGTCGCCGCTCATCAGGCCTTTTTGCAGCATTTGCAGATATCCTGTTGCGACCATGAGAGGCGTGCGCAGTTCATGTGCGATGTTGCTGAGGAATTCGCGGCGCGCCTTCTCTTGCTCTGCCAGTTTTTGATACGCTTCCGACAGTTGGCTGGCGCGCATACGCAGGTCATCCACGGCCATCTGATCGTTTTGGCGCAGGCGGTTGCTGATCTCGCTCACCATTGCCATGGCGATGCTTGTGCTATTATGCAGGACGCGCTCAAAACCGGCCTTGTCGAGCTCGAGTGTGGTGAGGGCCGTCTTGGCTCTCACGGTGGCTGCGCGCGCAGCATTATGGATGAGCGCCATCTCTCCAAAGAAATCCCCCGGTCCAAGTGTTTTGAGCAGGCGCGCTTCGCTGTTATTGATGCTCTTGGTCACTTCCACGTCACCCTCGAGGATCATGTAAAAGCGCTCTTCGACGGCATCCTCGCGGCAGAGTACATCGCCAGGCAAATAGGAACGGACCTGGCTGTTGGAGATCAGCTCTTCGATCTCATTGGGTCTGATGCCCGGGAAGGCTCGGGGTATGATCTTGGATGGGGCTCGGCGTGTAGTCATCTTGATCACTCCATATCATATTCTTTATTCTAGCATGCGAAGATTAGTGGACATTCATCCATTTGAACTAACAGTCGGGTAGGTCAGGCTTTTAGCCTGACATAACTGGCGAGCGGCGGGTTGTCCCCTTCGAGGATGCTTCGCGAAAACCCGCCCTACTTGATCTTGTATCCGATCATCCGAAGGAAGTCTTTGCGCCAGGTGATTCCTTCTTCATCTTCGATTCCTTTAGGTGAAAACCCGTCGACGACCCCGAGGATACCGCGTCCTTGCTCGGTTTGCGCGATGAGCACTTCGGTCGGGTTGGCGGTTGCGCAAAAGATGCGCGCCACTTCCGGTACATTCTTTACCGCATTCAAGACGTTGATGGGGAAGAACCCTTCGCCCAAAAACAAAATGAACGAGTGTCCTGCACCGATGGCCTGCGCGTTCTTGGTTGCCAGCTCGATCATGGCTTCATCAGTTCCCGTCCAGCGGATGAGACAACTGCCGGAGGCCTCACAGAACGCCAGCCCGAACTTGATCCCCGGCACGGCGCCCACCAGCGCTTCGTGAATGTCTTCAACTGTCTTGATGAAATGAGACTGCCCCAGGATGAAGTTGATGGCTTCAGGTTTTTCGATCTTAACGGTTTGAATGTCCATATGTCTGCCTCCTTGGTTCTGTGGTTTCGTGCCGCGTGGTGTTTCGATCATTAGTTACTTGTCTTTGAGTGGGTTTTTCTGTATAGTATAACTAATTTGATTTTGAAGCAATGATTATAGACGTGAATTCAACTCGTAAGTGCAACAGATGAATGATAGAACACTTCAAAAGGTGTTTTGAAACGTAAGGATTTGCGAGGTCTGCAATTGAGTCTAGACATGGCCCGTTGCAGCTGTTTATTCGAAACAGCTTGGAAGTCAGATTTCTTGGGAAAGTATTGGCGCAGTAAACCATTGGTGTTTTCGTTGGTGCCGCGCTCCCAGGCAGCATAGGGATGAGCGAAATAGAATTTGAGGTTGAGCGCCGCAGCGATTTGTTCATGGTCGGCGAACTCTTTGCCGTGGTCTGAAGTTAGAGTATGCACCTTATCTTGGACAGGCAGCAATACCCGACAGACTTGCCGGCGAACGGCCCGGGCCGTTCATCGAGAGACCTTCGCGAGCAAGGTAAAACGAGATTTTCGCTCGGTCAGTATCACGAGGGCCTGTTGGTGATTTTTTCCGATCATCGTATCGACTTCGCAGTCACCGAGACGTTTTCTGTGGTTGACAATGGCTGGACGCTCTTCGATACTGCGGCAATTAGGCAATTTGCCCCGACGATTATAGGTTCCATAGCGTTTGCGGCGTTTCTTCTGACAACGCAAATGTCGGTATAGGTCGCCGCCTGCTTGTTTATCTTTGAGTAGATATTGATAAATCCATTCATGACTCAGACAAACCTTCTGCTCCTTTTTCAGTCTGCCAGAAATTTGTTCCGGGCTCCAATCCTGTCTCAGCGATCTCGCTACCTCTGCCCAAATCTCGGCAGGGATCCGAGGCAGTGCTTTCGTTCTGCGCCCCAACGCCAGTTCATGCGCTTGTTGTGGACGATAGCCGCGTTGACCTCGATTCCGTTTCAGTTCCCGGCTGACACTGGATTTATGCACCCCCATCACGGCTGCAATCTCCGAAAGCGAGTGTTTGGTTTTCTTAAGCGCATAAATCTGGTATCTTTGCTCCTGGGTAAGCTGGTGATAGGTTCTCATAGTGCTCCTATGACTTGGTCGTCTGAGAAGCATTATCCTATGCCAGCTTACCTCTCAGCAACCTTCAAAGTTGCACTTGGGAGTTGAATCTACAAGATATTATACAGGGGTAAGGTTGGATTATAGAAAGGTGAGATCTAAATGATCACAATATCTGATGAAACCGCCATTCGCAAGATCATTCATGATGAGGTTGTTGCCTGGAATCAGGGAGATGCCACGGCGTACTCGCGCGAATTCGCCACGGATGGCACATTTACCAATATTCGGGGCCAGTTTTTCACAGGCTACGAAGCATTTCTGAAGCAGCACGAGGTGATCTTCCACGGGATTTTTAAGAACACTACATTACAGCAAG
>DASWKT010000187.1:0-4008 GCA_036396515.1 Anaerolineales bacterium
TGTGGCAATATCCCACGAAAGGGTTTCGGTATAGTCTTTGATGAATTGATCGAAAACATCTTTGCCCAGCTCATCGCGCAACGCGATGAAGAACAAGGGTCCGCGCCCGTAGACGATCGCGCCGTATTCCTGTCCCGAATACGCGGCAACCGGTAGGCCAATGGGGATCTTTGCATTACCTACACCTGCCCAGCGGCCCTCGAGCGACGTGCGAAAGCCTGCTTCACCGCTCGCGCCGTACTCATCAGCATAATATTGGAGCGTAGCAAACTGTGTGAGCGCCTCATCCAGCCACGGGTCATCGAGCTGGTCATCACCGACCAGGTTATAGAACCATTGATGTCCAGCTTCATGGGCGACCGTCGATTCCATGTAAACGCTGGCAGGTGTGCCGCGATAGTCGCTGTTCACGTCATAGATACGCGACGTGATGGCGATCATGCCGGGATATTCAATGCCGAGCGCCAGCGTCGGAGTCGAAACAATGTCAAACTCTGTGTAGGGATAGGGCGCGTAGTGCGCGCTGAAATCCTCAATCGCCTGGGATGCAACCTCCAATGCCATCTGCGCGCCATCCCTGAATTCACCGGGGGCGTAACTGCGGATGGTGACTTCCCCAAATGTTTGCGACACTTCTTCGTACCGCGGGCTTGCTGCCAGATAAAAATCACGTGCGGGCCCGCTCGCAACGACGGATGTCTGAACCTGCCCGGATTCGACGCGGCTGATCTCATGTCCAGACGTGACCAGCACCACATCTTTCGGTGCGCTGACTCGTACAAGATAGAAGGATGCATCTGCATAGGTGACATCGCCGCTTTCCGGAGGGATCTCTGCATTCCAACCTTCATCGTCGTACACCGCGATCATGGGATACGCATGAGCCAGTGCGAGCACGTCTTCAGCATAGGCCAGCACGCCATAGTTCGATCCAAGTGTTTGAGGCACAGTGACTGCGAACTCCATTTGGATGACAAGGCTCTGATCTGGTTCTAATGCTGAACCGAAAGGCACAGTCATCACGCTGTCCTCAAGTTCAAAGTTGGGCGTAACAGCTTCCCCATCCACATTCAGCTTTGAAATCGTCATCTCACCGCCCAGGATGTTTGGGAACAGCCGGAACCGCACTTCATTCAAGGGAACCGTTTCTGCGTTTGCATACCGGACTTCCTCCGTCCCTGTAATGTGATAAAGGTCCTGTGCTATTTTGAATTCAATATGATAAATGCTTGCGGTGTCCAACTCATCCAGCACAGACTGCTCGGATGCAACGAGTCCAGCCTTGAAAATCGAACGATCCTCCCACGCGGTTTTGAGCGGATCGGGGCCAAGAGGGGTAGGACTCGCTGTCGGCGCGAAAATGGAACAGGAAACGAGGAGCAGGCACAGGCTGAGAAAAAAGGCGAAGAGTCGATTCATGTATTAATCCTTACGAGACGTTAAAAAGTCTAATGCCTTTTGTAATACTTGCTCAGGAGTCAGGTTATCCGTCTCGATCGATAAGTCCGCATGGTCGCGCGCGTGCGCCAGCCGACGCAGTTCTTCATCATAGTCTTTTTCCTGCCAGTCGAGTTTGGCACGCGCGGTGCTGACGGGAAAGGATGCGTGGAGATAAACAAGGAGTTCGGGCTGGGTGATGAGCTGCCACATGTCCTGCACATAGGAATGTTCCTGCGCGATGTGGCGACAGGTATATCCATGTTTTTCAAGGCCATCAAGCAGGGTAGATTTGCCGGAGCCGCATGGCCCAACGATACCGATCAGCGGTTTAGTACCTGGAGGCTCCATTATTGATTGTCTTGCATCAACCGGCTGAGTTGCTCCGGTCCGCCAAGCACAGCCAAGGTGTCACCCACATGCAGCGGGCGTGTATCTGTTGGATGCATCTCAGATTGATGATCGTGTCTGAGCAAAATAATGTTGAGATGATAGTTGTCTTCCACATAGCCGACGGTTTTATCTGCCAGGTTTGAAGAAGAAGGAATAGTCATTCGGGCCAGGCTGAGTTGCTGGCCTTCGATGGAGATCGGGTTGGTAACATCCGCGCCTGCTGCCGCAGCCGCAAAAACAGGTGCGGCCATTTCGGTGGCGCTCAACGCGGTGAAGCCGAATTGTTCCCGCAAGGCGTACGCGAAGTCTTCATCGAAAATGCGGATGACAACCTGAATGTTCGGATTGAGCGTGCGCGCTTTGAGGGCGATCTGCAGGTTCATTGCATCTTCCTGGCTGGCGAGAATAATGGTTTTTGCTTCCTTGATGTTCGCGCCCTCGAGCGCGCCGGCCCGCCGGGCATCCGCCTGGATGATGGGGATGCCCATGTCGCGCGCCGCGTCGGTGGTGTGTGTGCCAAGTTTGATCTCGACCACGACTATGCTTTCGCCCATCTCGTGCAGTCTTTGTGCAACCCGATAGCCGAGATGCCCGAGGCCGATCAGTACAATATGTTTGTTCATGGTGGAGGCGACAGCCATCTCCCACTCCTTGCTACGCGCCCGCCGGTTAAAGAGCAGACTTCCAAAGTCGGCAAGGCCCTGCGCCAGGATGACGATTCCGACAATGGGCATGAGAAAATGGAATATTTGCAGACCAAAGAATTTCGGAAAATCTCCCACGGGTTGTAGGAACGCGGCAGTCAGGACGATGTAGATCGCTTCACTCAAGCCGGTAACTGGCTCACCAGCCAAATTGGCGATCGCGGCATACGCGAATCCGCCGCCGATCACTGCCACTGTGAAGAAGATGAGCGGCCACCTGAACTCATTCAGCAAGATGATGGTATCACGCCAGGTTGCCTTCCACTGACGTATGAATGGTTTCATGATAATCTCGCGCTTCCATCTATGGGGAGGCGTACTGTCATGCGACGGACGTTATCTCCAACGCGGGCGATAACCTTCAGCACCAGAACACTGATGTCATCTGCGGGTCGGTTTTCATCCAGACTGACAGCCTGGGCAAGCAGGGAGTCGGCCAGCATTTGTGGGCTCGGGTCTTGATCCTCCAGGATAGAGCGAATTGTTTCACCGACGTCCATTGGAATCCCCCGTCGTTTGCCGGCGTGGGTGAGCCCATCTGTATATATAATGATGATCAACCCCGGTTCGATCGCGATCTCGGTAATGAGAGGGCGCACATTGCGTGATGTGCCCAGCGGAATACTCTCTTCGTCCATGCGGTCTATCAACTCGCCGCGAGAAATGAAGATCGGATCAGGATTGTTGCGGGTTAACACAATGGTTCCGCTGCGCAAGTCCACCGAGGCGATGTTGAGGGTGCTAATCACTTTGCCCTGTTTCTCTGTGAACAGTGCATCGGAGGCGGCGCGCGCCGCGGCTCCATCACGCACCCCTTCTGCCAGCAAGCTGATCACCCTGCGCACAACCATCTGTGAAACGGCTTTCGCGCCGCGCCCCGAAGTTTGCCCATCGGCAAGTACAACAGAAAGTCCTCCGTTTGGTCGCTCGACGACTTCCAAGGTGTCGCCGCTTTCAGAGATGGCGTATTTGTTGACCTTTGCAACCGCGATCTGAACTTCCATGCCCTCATTTTACTATGGGAATGGACACCAAATCTGTTACAAAGACTCTTGCGACGGAGACACCAAGTCACAGAGTTTGTAAAAGTCTTATCCGTGTCTTCGCGAAGAATACTCTAAGTGCGCAGCATATCTTCCATGGAAAAACCGCCACGGATGATGGCAATGGTGCTGCTCTGTTTGGGCCGTTGGCCGGCTGTTTCGATCTTGTCTACGATATTGATTGATTATCTTACCGTACCGCGCGCCGTGACCTGCCAGGTGATCTCTACCTGATCGCCTCGTGCACCCACGACCTCATCAAACAGGCATGTGACCGTACAACAGTGATTGGGAATGATACTTACATGTTCACCGATCTTGGGTTTACGCGCGCACGCGGAAAAATCCACATGGCCGTGTTCTTCTGAGAGAGCATAAATCTTGGCCTCAGGATACTCCCAGATATAACCATAGGCATCCAATCCATGCAG
>DASWKT010000188.1:0-13083 GCA_036396515.1 Anaerolineales bacterium
AGCGGTAGATCCAAGCATCTCGGGGCTGAGTTCGTCATAATTCCCGGTTTGAGGCGGGCGCCAAGAATAACCGCCCGGTTCCACAGGGTAGGGCGCACGTGGCGCGACCATCCAGTACTGATCGGGCATGGCACGTGCAAATACCCACATCGAGTTCTCGTCGCCGGTGTGCCCATGGATCAGGAGCAGAAGCCGGGGAGCGGGATGCGCTGATTCCCGAACACGCAGAGTCCAATCTTCGAATGTAATCAGAGAGGTATTATTTAGGTCTGGCACGTTTGAGGATCCACTCGATGGCGACAAAGAAAAGCAGGATGAGAATAACTGGAAAAAGAGCCGCCAGCAAACATACGAATCCCAGACCTGCTGCACCCTCACCATAGATCAGCCAGATCAATCCCACCCCCACCACAAAGAGCAATACAAATGCGCCCAGCACAAGACGCACATTGGTTTGTTTTGCATATTCGCGCAAATCCTTCATGATCGTACTCCTTTGATACGATGAAAACGCTTCCGCCACCTGGATAATCTTTTCAGTTCAGGCAACGCGTCCTCGACAGCTTCCTCACCTTTCCTCACCACCGTGTGCACATCCACACGGTCGAGGGTATCAATTTCGGTGACGCGCGGGCGGATAATAACATCCGGCTGATCCACTTCAAGGCGGTAATGCGTCATCGCGCGTCCAATGATGTCAAGTGAGCGCATAAAGGTATCCAATGCCAGCGCGTATCGCATCCTGCTTAATCGCATCGTCAACATGCGAGGCAGGTAGGCGGGTACTGGGATATTCCAGGGCTGTGCAGGACCACCCATTGGGGCGGTCAAGACGACGGCAACTACAGGAAGTTTTGGCGCGAGAGCACGTGCCGGCGCTACAGGCACTGGATCTAACACGCCACCATCGACCAATTCCTGATCATCAATATAACGCGCAGGAAAGAGGCCGGGCATTGCAATTGACGCAAGTATAGCATCGACGAGGCGACCATTTGAAATAATGACCTCGTTTCCGCTTTTCAAATCTACTGCAGTAAGGACACAGGGCAATTTTAAATCCTCGAAAGTGCGATCGGAAAGCGAACCTTCAAGCAAGTTAGTCACACCCGCGAGTCCGAGTAGTGATGGGGCTTCCCCAGGCGCGTGGCCGTAGAGCAGGGCCTGATCCAGCAGAGAGAACATTTCTTCCATTTGATCCGGCGAATAAGCCAAAGCATAATAGACTGCAACAAGACCGCCGAAACTGCTGCCCGCGATTCCCTTGATATGAAAACCTTTGTCTTCAAGACCACGGATGACGCCAATGTGTGCATACCCTTTTGCGCCACCACCACCGAGTGCAAGCGTAATATCCATGGCTAACCTGTTTGCCTCCCAGCGGTGCGATACTCCAACACGTTTTTCTCCAGATTTGGATCATTCAGTATTCCAAGATGATTCGACTTCATAGACATTCTCCGTAAAATTATTCGTTTCACAGTATTCATAAACCTCGACAAGAATTCGCATACATTTCTAGGAACAGGTCAATCAGTCTGCCTTACACGCCAGACTATGCTGGCTGTTTTGTGTTATCACGCCAATTATTCCGGGACTGGGCGGATTCTTAAGGGTAGTAATTTTCTTTCCGCATTTCCCATCTCATTTCTTCTGGTTGCATTGTTCTATATGACGAACTAGGTTTGCGTCTTCCGTGAAGTACCATACTTCGAAGCTTTCGGGCAGCCTCCGCTTCTTCAGCAATTAAGGTCTTTAGCAGTGGAATAACAGCTCTATTTGCTGTGACTGCTCGCGCTGCTTTTCTGGCTGCGCAATCTAAAGAACCATCGTTCTCGACTGCTAGGCGCCAGTTGCTAATGATCGTGATTTCTTGGGGATGGCTGCGCGCTATTCCCCTTACGTAGACCCCCTGCGGGTTTGTTACGACATTGACACTCGCGCGGCTGGATTCCTCGTTGGCGCGATATCGGCCATTCTTTGGGCCCCCTGCAAAGCATCTCATGCAGCAAGCAGGGCCAACTTCGAAGTACTCGGTTGGGGTGGATTGGCTGTTTTGCTGTTCCTCGATAATTATCTTAACGAATTCCGCCTCGGTTTGTATCGCGGCAACACTTTCCAAGCCTCTCTTGCCAGCACCTCGTTGATCATCGACGCATCAAATCCAACTGCATGGCTCGGTTAATTACTCGAAAGCCACGTATGGTATGGTCTGTCAATTAGTGGACACTTCAGCAGGCTGCAGGCGTAGTAGCTTCCATCCACAGCGGCAGCGATCCCACCAGGCAAATTAGTGGGTGTCACACTCCCCAGCGATTCGATGATGCGAGCTGCGGCTCCCCTAATAGAAGATGTGCATTATCGCGACCCGGACAAAACTCGGAATAGCCCTCCCATTTGGGGCTGGAGTTGCCATGTGAACCGTTATTTGTTACCGGCGCACAACGATTGAAACTGTCAAATTTGAGCCAAACACATTTCCATCCGGATCAGCAAAGCGCCACGTGCCCGTATAAGTTCCTTCATCCTTAGGTGCTTCCAAACCTAAAGATATCTGGGTCCATTTCCCTGGTGATATGATTTTTCCAAGCCGTTCCGGTCCGCCCCCCATACTTTCCCCGCTTACAAATACAAAATGGTATAGATACACCCAGTCACAGGTTCCGTTATTTTCAACTTTCCAGGCCTTTGTGAAAGTTTCCCTGGGCTTAAGGACGGTACCGACAGGAATTGTTACATCGCTAATTAAACGCAAGTTGTTGCATCCAACCCCCAGTGCGGTGGGGTTCACTGTAGGCGTATATTGTGTACCAGTAGGGCTAACGATTGGCGCAACGATTGGCGTAAAGCTTGGGACAAGAGTATTGTAGATGATCGGCTGGGTTGCCGATGGCAACGCTGTCGGTGTAGACAAGGCTAAAGCCGTGTTCGTAGGGATAGCCGTCGGCGTGAAGGTTTCGGTAGCGGGAGGGACTATAGCTGTTTGGGTTTGAAAAATGGACGCAGCCGCGGTGCCAATCGCGGCTGTAAGAATCGCGTTGACGTCCGGTGTAGGTGACACTGGGCTTTGGCCTCCACAAGATGTCAAAAACATTCCAAGTAGAAACAGTGTAATCAATATTCGTCGAGCGCTGTACATATTCACCTCATAGATGAGTTTTATTGTATCAACAAAACTTTAAAGTCTGGTTCACAAAGGGAATTCCCGCATCAAGTCCGGGGATAATTATATCCAAAAAACACATTCCGATATGGATTTTTACCGGCAACGGGAAACCTACGATTAACCTACAAAATGGTCCTTTCTTTCGAAAAGACATCGTGATGCAGCAAGTTCCAATTTATCAACGCGAACCCGGCGCGAGGATCAATTCGGAGGCTTCCCGCTCGAGAATAGCTTCCAGGGATTCCGGCGAGGTCTCGAAGATGTGATCGACCCTTACGATTCCACCCTCACTGAGGCGGAGGGATACAGCCGGTCTATTCTCAGGAGCAAGGAAGATGATAGCAACCTCACCAACTGGATAGTATTGTTCGGATTGCACAGCCGCAGAAACTCGATAAATTGCGTAGAGCCCGGATACCTCAATTCCCTGCCAATTTTCGATATCCTCCCTGTGGATAAAACTGCCTTCCCCGCTCATAAATGGCAGCACTTCGACGGTGGTACCTTCGGCTTCTCCTTCGCGGCATTTTGGCGGACCGCCCAGCCCGTCAAGCAAGGTACATTTCGCCGTTGTAAACCGGACGAGAGAACGCAGTAGTTGAGGGTCACCGCTGGCAACTGCACTGAGCACCTGATCAATCTCTTCGATTCCGACACGGGTTTCGAGGGGATGATAATTTTGAGTAGATGTTGGTTCCAGCTCTGGGGCAGTCGCTTGCGCCGGTGTAGACAGCGGAACACATGCAGAGATTAAGAAGACGCAAATCAGCAAGCCGATTTTTTGAGTGAACAGTCTCATTTCGAATCCTTTTTTCGTACCAGTAATGATAAGGCGCGGCATAACTTACCAATCTCGCGCCTTGTGTTATATCCCTGGACGGATACGCGGATCAATTTGTTCCCATTCCAGTCGATCAATGGCACTTCGATGTGGTATTCGTTGTAAAGCTGAGTTTTTAGCAGGCTGATATCGGTATCCGCCGGAAGAGGAGCAGCGACCATTTGACGGAACCAACTGTCCGCTCCAGAATGAAGCGGGGATAAGCCCGTTAATTCGCAAATCCGCTGTAGAGCATCCCGCGCAAGGTCGTGACAGGCATCGCGGACTTTATCCCAATCGTGTTTTTTCTGAAATTCTATAGCGGCTGGAACAGCTAAGAACGCCGCCATATCCCGTGTGCCCCACCACTCATGGTGGTCGACAAATTGGGAATTACCCGGCGTTTCGGATTCGTATCCCCAGGAGATGACCAACGGTTTGAGCAAGTGCTGCCTCTCGGGACGTGCATATAAGAACCCCGCACCTTTCGGTGCGCACAGCCATTTATGAAGATTTCCGCAATAAAAATCAGCAGCGAGAGAATCAAGGTGCAGAGAAATCTGACCCGGTGCATGGGCTCCATCAATAATCGTCAGAATGCCCGCTTCACGCGCACGACGGATAATTTCTTTGATCGGAAAGATCAGCGCGGTTGGAGAGGTGATATGGCTGATGAAAATAACGCGCGTGCGGGGCGTGACGGACTGCCAAAAGTCATGAACAAAATTCTCTTCCGTCGTGAGTGGAGTCCTGATCTGCTGATTGATATATCGAAATCCGCGTTCCTCGGAAAGAAAGCGCCACATTCTATCCATCGCTCCATACTCGTGATCCGTTGCAAGGACCTCGTCATTCGGACCAAGTTCAAGTGAGCGGGCTATGATATTGAGCGCGATCGTCGCATTTTGTGCGTAAATAAGATTGTCGGCGTGAGTACCTAGATATTCCCCAAGCGCGGCGCGCGAATCAGCCAACAAAGTTGTGATACGACGGCCTAAAAATTCTACAGGCTGGCGTTCCAATTCCAGCTGCCACCGTTGGTACTCGCGGAACACAGGCCTCGGCGTCGCCCCGAACGAGCCATGATTTAGGAAGTGGATATTTGGGTCAAGGAGGAAATATTTCTTCAGGGATGGCACCTGGTAATTATGAGATGAAGTAAGATTCCGGTTAGAACCCCTATCAGCCTTTCAAATATTCTCTCAGGCTAAATAAACTATTGCCCTTTATACTTTGAGGAACATATCAATTCACCGGTCCAGGTACTTTAGGCCGGAACCTGTATTAAAAAGCACCACACGTTCACCAGGCTGGATCCACTTTTGTGCAATCAGTTCTTCAAGCGCGGCCAGCGTGGCTGCACCTTCAGGAGCGGCGAAAACACCTTCGAGGGATGCGAGTTGGCGTTGCGCCTCAAGAATGGCTTCATCGCTCACTGCAACAGCTGTACCTTCACTCTCATAAATGTCTTGAAGAATGAGCCGATCCGCAAAGCTTTTTGGAACACGCAGGCCAGAAGCCAACGTATGGGCATTTGTCCAAAACTCGCAGGAATCTGCCCTTGCCTGGAAGGCTTTGATAACCGGAGCGCATCCATCGGCCTGCACGGCCACCATGCGCGGTCGTTTTGTATTTTCCAACCAGCCGAGTACTTCGAGTTCTGCAAAGGCTTTCCACATGCCAACCAGGCCCGTACCGCCCCCTGTGGGATAAATGATCACATCAGGCAACTGCCAGTCGAAGGCTTCCGCCAGTTCATAACCCATGACCTTTTTCCCTTCCACACGATAGGGTTCCTTGAATGTGGAAAGATCGAACCAGCCTTCCGTGCGTGCTTTTTCACCCGCCAGGCGGGCTGCGTCGCTGATCAGGCCATCCACCAGCACTACTTCTGCGCCTGCGATACGACTTTCTTCGATGTTAGCAAAAGGTGTGTCTTTAGGCATAAAAATGTGTGCGCGCAAGCCTGCGCGGGCCGCGTAGGCTGCCATGGCTCCGCCCGCGTTGCCGGCCGTGGGAATGATCACTTTTTCCACACCAAGCTCTTTCGCTTTGGAGATCGCCGCGGCCAATCCGCGCGCTTTGAACGAACCGGTCGGATTGCTGCTTTCATCCTTCACATATACATTGGACAACCCCAATTTATTTTCCAGATGGGGCAGAGAAAGCAAAGGCGTGTCCCCTTCACCTAGAAAGATTTGATTTTCTCTTTCTATAACAGGGAGCAACTCCTGCCAGCGCCACATCCCTTTTTTGCGCCGGGAGATCTCATCCCGATCAACTCGTTGGCCGGCGTGCTCAAGATCATAAATTGACAAAAGAGGTGACTGACAAGATGGACAGAAGGTATGGAGCTCATGATGAGAATACTCTCTGCTACAACCAGAGCATTCCAGATGAGAAAGATAAGATAATATCATTGAATCACTCAGCCCCTCTATCTTGAATCAGAGCAATGAGTGCCTTCAGCCCCAACTCATAAGACCGCCAGCCAAAACCAACGATCTTCCCCACACATACGGCCGATATCATTGAAGATTGACGGAACTCTTCACGTGCATACACATTCGAGAGATGCACTTCCACAACGGGAATAGCGCTTGCAATGACGGCATCACGCAACGCAATGGAAGAATGTGTATATCCACCCGGGTTGAATACGGCACCATCCGCCCACATGCGTGCGTCCTGGAGAGCATCGATCAACGCGCCTTCGTGATTTGATTGAAAGCATTTTAGCTCCGCGCCGAATTCTTTCCCCAGCTCGATCAACTTCGTATTGATATCACCCAATATCGTCGAACCATAGATCTCTGGCTCACGCGTGCCAAGCAGATTTAGATTCGGTCCATGCAAAACCAGAATTTTCATCAATCCTCCAGAGCCATTTCCAGGTCAGCTACATTAACCAGATCAACCCTGCCGATCTCGACAGGCAAGGCAAAACGGATAACACCATTTGATTTTTTCTTATCCATCCTCATTGCACGGATAAGCTCTTCGCGCGGTAAAGTTTTTGGGATAGCAATGGGCAAACCTAACACCGCTAGCGAATCACTAATCGCATCAGACAAGCCTTTAGCTGCAACCGTTAAACGTTCCGCCAGCTTCGCTTCAGCCACCATGCCAATGGATACTGCCTCCCCATGCCGCAAACGGAAACCGCTGACGAGTTCAACGGCATGTCCCACTGTATGGCCGAGATTTAGAGCGGCGCGAAATCCCTTCTCGTATGGATCTTCCTCAATGACTTTTATCTTAACTGCCATGGCGCGTTTGACGATCTCCTCAAGATTACCTCTCACCCAGTGCAGCCCGCGCCCACACAGATTGAATAATTGTGGGTCGGAGATGATTCCATGCTTGACCACTTCTGCCAGACCGGAGAGTAATTCTGGTTCAGGCAGACTCTTCAAGACTTGTGGGTCGGCCAATACCAATTTCGGCGGATAAAACGAACCGATGAGATTTTTCCCTTCAGGCAGGTCAAATCCTGTCTTGCCGCCTAGGGCCGCGTCGACCATTGAAAGCAAGGTGGTTGGGATGCATACCCAATTGATCCCCCGCATATAGGTCGACGCGGCGAAGCCTGCCAAGTCGCCGATTACCCCACCCCCAAGCGCGATCACCGTACTTTTGCGATCCAATCCTGCTTTGAGGAACGCACGCCATATTTGGTTGACCGTATCCAGTGTTTTGTAGCCTTCTCCCGCCGGTATGGAATACAAGTTTGAATCCATCCCTGCATTGCGAAGTGATGTCATTATCTCCTTCTCATAAAATCCGGCAACATTTTCATCAGTCACAATGATTAGATTGTACAATTCGCGCGATTTAAGCAATTTGCCAATACTTTTGATGCCATGATCCCGCACCAAGACGTCGTACTCTCCCATGGCACTCAGATGGAACCGTCCAAGCGTAATTTGGATTTGCAGGGCATTTTGATCCGATGTGTTGCCATCCACGAATATTTGATTGGTAAATGACGTATAATGCTCATGGCGTTTTGCGAGCAAAGATGAAAGTTTTTCGTCCAAGTCACCGGACAACAAAGGTCGTTTCGCTGGATCCTGATTCAGGCGCTCGAGCAATGTTTCTAGCCTTGCGATCAGCAAAATCACGCTGCCATGACTCTCCGCAAAGCTACGATTTTCATCTCGCAAGAGCGCGCCGCCACCCAGCGCGACCACACTATCCGTTTCGTATGCAAGCGCCCTTAGTGTAGAAGTCTCAAAATTACGAAACATTGACTCGCCTTGCTGTTCAACAATCAGCGAAATAGGCATCCCCGCATTTTTTTCTACAATGCGATCTAGGTCTACGAATGGCAATTTGAGATTGCGTGCAAGTATCTGGCCGACTGTGGATTTACCCGTCCCAGGTGGGCCATATAGGAAGATGTGTGGCATCAGTTATTCCCAAAACACGTGCGGAGCATTATCCATTTGCAAATCATCAAGACTGGCTTTACGCAATGATTCAAAGCGCGGTTTCATTTCATCGATCGAATCGCCGCCAAGCTTCTCGATCAATGCATCAGCGAGCACGAATGCTACCATCGCTTCCAGGATCGGCACTGCGCGCGGAACAGGGCAGAAATCCGAGCGTTCATATCTGGTGGGAGATTCGATCCCTGCCCCAAGATCAACGGTTTGCTGAGGAGTCAGAGTAGTAGCGATGGGCTTCATTGCGGCGCGAATGACGACGGGTTGTCCATTGCTGATCCCGGCTTCCGTGCCCCCGGCGCGGTTGGACACCCGGACCAAATCACCATTTTTCAAACGGATCCCATCCTGGACCTCAGTGCCAGATAAACGGGCATTTGCAAAGGCATCCCCTACTTCGACACCTTTGATCGCCTGCACGGACATAACAGCCATTGCAAGTCTTGCTTCGAGACGTTTGTCCCACTGAGCAAAACTTCCCAAGCCAGGGGGAGCATTCAGAGCAACGATTTCAAGTACGCCGCCCAAAGTATTCTTTCCATGAATGGTTCTTTCGATCTCATCTCGCATTTTCGCAGCAGACGACTGGACAGGGCATCTTACATCGGACTCTTCCGCGCGGGCGAACCGCTCTTCATACGGCATGTCGCCGAAATCAGTTTGTACTGTCCCAATGGATGAAACGTATCCGCCAACAAGGATACCAAAATGCAATAAGAAATGTTTGCACACTGCCCCGACCGCGACGCGCATTGTCGTTTCACGCGCGGAGGCGCGTTCCAGCGCGGGTCGCAAATCTCTATATCCATACTTTACCGCGCCTGTTAAGTCAGCATGTCCTGGACGCGGTGAGGTCATTGGCTCGATGGCTTTGCCCTTCCACTTGGCATGGTCCACGTTTTGCACAAGCAAAGCGATCGGCGCGCCGGTTGTCTCCCCCGCCATGACCCCGCCAAGAATCTCAACGGTATCTTTTTCGATCTTCATGCGCCCGCCGGAGCCATAGCCTTTCTGGCGGCGAGCAAGTTCAAGGTCAATGATAGAGGCGGTGAGAGGAATTCCCGCAGGCATTCCATCGAGGATCGCGGTCAAAGATGGGCCATGCGATTCGCCGGCAGTCAGGAATCGTAAGGTCATGATTCCCCCACAGCCGAAAGCATAATTTCACGAGCCACCTGTTTTCCTGTCCAGAGTTGAAACGCCAGGGCAGCTTGTTCGATCAACATACCACGTCCTGTTATAGCACTTAATCCTTGAGCCCTGGCATCTTTCACTAATTTAGTCTCAAACGGATTGTAGATTAGATCATAAATTGCGGCATGTGTAGGAAATCGACATTTCTCGGGCCACGGAGATTGATTTGTATTGGGAATCATGCCAACGGGGGTTGTATTTACGATAAGGGTGATATTTGAGAATTCGATGTTCAAGAGGGTCAAATCCGCGATTTGTAATCGGTAATTCGTAAATAAATCTGCGAACTGTTGGGCTTGTTCGAGTCGACGAGCCGCAATGGTAACCTCCCACCCGTCTTCGAGTAAAGCATATACAACCGCACGCGCCGAGCCGCCAGCACCCAAAATGAGAGCGTTTTTGTTAAAAGAATCTCTGTGTCTCCGTGTCTCCCCTGGCACCGCTCGCCAGGGCAGGTGTGCGGCTAAAAACCTATTAAGATCAGCCAAAAAACCTGGCGCGTCCGTGTTACCACCAAGTAATATCTCATTATGACGATAAATTGTATTGACCGCACCAGTGACCTCAGCAGTCCCGGTGAGTTGGTCCAGGAATGGAATTACGTTTTGCTTGTGTGGAATTGTAACGTTGAGGCCTGTAATTTCACGAGAGCGGACGCGCTCAAGTAGTCTTCTCAAACTTTGTAGATCATCAGGCTCAATTGGGAAGAGTGAGTATTCTCCTTGCAAATCACAGTAACGTAACGCGGCGTTGTGGAGTTTGGGTGAGAGACTGTGTCCCAGCGGATACCCAATCAAACCAAGGTGGATCATCGCAGCGTCTCTAATACATTAAAGAAATTAGGGAAAGTCTTGGAAACGGAGGACGGATTCTCAATTGTCACCCCAGGAACTCGCAAGCCAATCAATGAAAATGCCATTGCCATGCGATGGTCATTGTAGGTTTGGATGGTAGCGGGATTGAATTTTTCGCACGGATAGATTGTCATGCCATCTGCATGTTCTTCCACGCGCACTCCAAGCCGCACGAGTTCCGTGCAGGTGGCGCGGACACGGTCGGTTTCTTTGAGACGGGCCGAGGCGATGCCGCGAATCCAGGTAGGTGAGGATGCAAAGGGGGCGATGGCCGCGAGCGTTTGGGCAGTATCCGGAACATCGCGCATGTTCACATCTACACCGATTAATGATTGCGAGCCTGAAACTTCAATATACCGCTCACATTCTGTTATCATGCAACCCATTTGTGCTAAAACATCAAGGAAGCCAATATCACCCTGTTTGGATTGGCGCGATATGTTTTCTACGCGGATTGTGCCACCGCAAATCGCCGGTGCGGCAAAAAAGTATGAGGCAGCGGAGGCGTCGGATTCGATGGGGTAAGTAGAGATTGGAGATTGGAGATTCGTACCTGGCAAGTGGTAAGCAGCAAGTGGGATCGAGAAGTGTTGGTAGGCGTTTCGTTTCACTTCAACGCCGAAGTCTTTCATAACACTGAGAGTCATATCCACATAAGGCTTTGAATTCAGCTCGGTTGAAAGATTAACTTCAATTGCTTGTTTTGCATAAGGACCGACCATTAATAAGGCTGAAAGAAATTGCGATGAGATATTTCCCGCTATTTTTGCTCTACCACCAGATAATCCTGAAGCGGTAATCCTCACCGGAGGGCAGCCATTCAGAGTCTCGAGCTTTGCGCCTAGTTGTGTTAATGCATCAGCTAAATCTCCGATCGGGCGCTCACGCATCCGAGGTTCACCATCCAGGACATACTCGCCCGATCCAAGCGTCAGAAAAGCTGAAAGGAAGCGCGCTGCCGTGCCCGCGTTGCCAACAAAGAGTTCGGCATTTCGAGCGGGGATGGTTCCCCCAAGTCCCGTCACCATCATTTCAAGATTCGGCTCATCAAGTTCAATATCAAACCCCAAGGTTTGCAACGCTTTGGCGAAGTAAAAAGAATCATCTGAAAAGAGCGCATTCGTAAGGCGTGTCCTGCCGTTTGCCAATGCCGAAATAAGTAAAGCGCGATTCGTTAGTGATTTGGAGCCCGGTACACGAACAGTGGCGCTGACTGGATGATGAATAGGGATGATTTCCATAAAAGACAAAAGGACTTAATCGACCAAGCCGTGATAACGGGATTGGGCAGAGCTGAGTATGGATTCAAGCGCAGCCTCATCGCTTGATAGTAGCGCCAACTCCAGGAGGGAAAGCTGGTGCTGATAATGATGCAGAGCCTTCAGGATATTCTCTCTATTGGACTGGATGACACCCAACATCATTGAGCCTGGCGTCCCAGCGAGGCGCGCGGTGGAGCGAAAGCCTGATCCAATCAGCCTGGCATTTTCATGAGGGACGGTCAACGCGAGAGCAGATGATACAAGAAATGGCAGATGGCTGGCGAAAGCCAGCGCCCGATCGTGGTCTTCAGCATTCATTTCAATCAAATGCGCGCCAATTACGGTAATGATGTTTTTTATGGCCGTCCGAGCGCGGAGAGTTGTTCGTTTCAGCGGCGTGATCACAAACGGAGCATTTTGATATAAGAGAGCATCAGCATTTTCAATGCCAAGGTTTTCTTTTCCGCAGATCGGATGCCCGCCCACGACATCAAAATGTGCAGGCAAAGTATCCATGGCGGACATGATTCTTGACTTAGTGGAACCAAGATCGAGGACAATACAGGGGCGATTTGTGAGCGAAGGCAATTTTTGAATAAGACTTATGATTGTTGGAACGGGCGTGGCCAAAATAACGAGCTCAGCTTGAGGTAGGAATTTTGCAGGATCGCTATCGGCGGAGTCAACGATCTTTTTATCGACGGCAAGTTCGAGCGTCGCGGGATGCGGGTCAATTCCGTACACTGCCGCACACTTCCCTTTCAAGGCCAGCGCAAGCGAGCCGCCCATCAATCCCAATCCGATGATCGCAATCTTTGAGTCTTGTAATCGAAAGCCATCCTCCATTTGCTTACCATCCAGCGACAACAGGCTTCTTGATCGGTGCGATACGACGACCCATCACTTCGGCAATTGCCTTCACCTGCTTAACCATCTCTGCGAATTTCTCAGGTTTGAGCGACTGCTTTCCATCTGAGGCTGCATGTGTGGGGTCAGGATGCACCTCAACGATGAGACCGTCTGCACCCGCAGCAATCGCGGCGCGCGCAATTGCCGGGACATAATCCGAATGACCTGTGGCATGGGAGGGATCCAGAATAACCGGCAGATGAGTGAGGTTTTTTAGGACTGGGATCGCATTGATATCTGTAGTGTTGCGCGTGCTGGTTTCAAATGTGCGGATACCTCGCTCGCACAATAGTACTTGTTTGTTGCCGCCTGCAAGAATGTATTCAGCTGACATGAGCAATTCTTCTATAGTTGCCGAAAGGCCGCGCTTGAGCAAAACGCTTTTGCGCGTTTCACCGATGGCACGCAGCAGGTTGAAATTCTGCATGTT
>DASWKT010000189.1:0-8720 GCA_036396515.1 Anaerolineales bacterium
GCAGGATAGCCATTATTTTTACTCCGCAGCAGGGACGCCCGGAGTCTATGATACAGAAATGGTACGCACAGGGGAGCCTGTATTCCCCAGGTTGACTTGTTTTCTAAACGTCGGGTTTACCTATAACATCCTGGGCAATCAGCTTACGGATATATCGGGAAGTCATCAAATGGTCGCGCGTGTGATGGACACACAAAGCGGCTGGCAGCGTACGATCCCGATCCTTCCACAGACGGCGTTTACCGGCAATTCCTATCTCGCCACAGCAAACCTGGATCTTTGCCAGTTGGAATCGCTGGTGAATTTAGTGGAAAAGGAAACGGGACTGCATACGAACACTTATACCGTCGAAATCGTTACGGAGGTTGCGTTCAGCGCCAATGCTGCCGGACAGCCAGTTGCGGATACATTTGCCCCGACGCTTGCTTTCAAATTCGACAAAGTGCATCTGTACCTCGCCAGCACGAACGAGGAGAGCGATCCCATGCACATCACGAAACAAGGTCTGGCCGGGAATTCGCAGATACAGGCCAACACCTTAGCCCTCCTGGGATCGGAACCCACAGTCGGTTCCCTTCGTGTATTTTCCCTGCTTGGGCTCGGACTTTCGCTGAGCGGACTCGTGATCATGGGCTTCTCCATCTTCAACACTGCCCGCCAAAGCGAGGAAGCGCTTATCCGCCTGCGCTTTGGGTCAAGGTTAATGGAGGTTTACGAACGAAGTCTGGATACCAGCATGCCAGTGATCGATGTCACTTCCATCGATGATCTCGCCAAGATGGCCGAACACCAAAACACAATGATCCTGCACATGACGCTCAACTTGTTGCATTACTATCTGGTTCAGGGAAACGGGAGCATGTATCGCTACGTGTTTAGTGCAAGGAAACACAGAGATTGTGAAAACGAACCAGCCAGCAAGGCAATATTGGGATATATCTCCAGGCAGGATCGATATATCGAGGACAGTACCCGGCCCGTGCAGGAGGATATAAGGGGGGCTGTGAACAATCTGGAGAAGGCCGACTCTTCAACAGTGCAGCCGGCAGAGACACAGGTACTCAGGAAGATAAGAATTTGAGACTATCATTCGCCATTCAACTTGTCATTTTCGGACTGCTCACCCTGATCCTCGTCAGCGTGGCGAGTGCTTTTGCGGCAGGCATTACGGTTTCCCCATCAAATATCGACGAGAAATCTGTTCCGGTCACTGCTGACGATCTCAAGCCTTCTGCTTGTGCGGGGTTATCGCTGACACAGGTCATTAGCGGATCCGGGATTTTGACCGGCAGCAGTGGGAATGACCTGATCATTGGAAGTTCAGGCGCGGATATTATTGCCGGCCTCGGTGGCAATGACTGCATTCTCGGCGGCGGTGGTGATGATGCCCTGACCGGCAATGACGGAAATGATGTTTGTCTGAGTGGCCCGGGAAACGATAGTTTTACAACCTGTGAAGTTGAGTCCCAATAAGCTGTCGGAAGCGCCCTACTCGAAAACGAAAAATCACCGCCAAACGGAGGCGGTGATTTCATTCTAGCTGCCGCGATGCCGAGATTTGAACTCGGAACCTTACGGACCCGAACCAACATCCGCAAATAGTTAAGCAGGCAACACTGCTAAATACCTAACTTGCCTTGAGTAGCATCATAGGGATTACTATATCCTGGGTCAATAAGGATTTCTTCCATACCGGCGCCGCCCGAGCAGGGGTCCCGGGGGCAGCGGCAAGGAGGTGGGATAAGAAGCTTCCGTTTATCCCTGGTCAGGCCGGGATCAGCAACTGACCAGCCTATTGGCAATTTTAGTATAGCCATTCTGCAATCGAGAGCTAATCATTTGTTGGAATCAAGACTAGACTTTACGTAGCGAAACTGAGCACGGTGTAACCTCTCTATTAAATGCTCGTCTAGTTTATAGGGAACAATATGCTGAGCAGCCTAGCATTTGCTAAGCATCTTGTTCCCGGCCACGTTAATAGAAGCAATTGTCCCTCTCCTGGATTTGGGAGAGGGATTTTGTTCTGCAACGCTCAATTGTCGACCGGTGAGGCGCGCTTGCGCGCGTTTTCGATATCAGCTTGGGCAATGGTCAGGTAGAGTTTGACCATATTCAATGTGCTGTGGCCCAGCAGGAGCTACAACGTGTACGGATCGTCCGAGCGCCAATCGTCTGCAGCAGATCCAGCAACCGGTGACGATTAAACGGGGCTCCATTCTCGAGGAATCCTCAAGCTATGTGGTATTCCGTTGGATGATTTTAATACCGCACCCCTCACAGATAGTCTTTTTTTCTATCCATGAGGGGCTTCGATCCCTCTGTCGGGGTGCCGAGATTTGAACTCGGGACCTCACGGACCCGAACCGTGCGCTCTACCGGTCTGAGCCACACCCCGCATAGCCCGCACATTATAACTGTGCGAAATTGATTTGGCAAGCATTATGGGTTTAATGGCACTTCCTGGCTATACACGTAAAATGATCCTGAGATCCGGTCATCATCCTGGCGGATGATCAGGCGCGCGAGCATGGGTTCAGTCACTTCATACGGAATGGTCGTCTCGAACAATTGCGGATTGATATTCTCCACCTTGAGAATACGCAAGCCGATGGAACTGCCAGCCGGATCCACGAGTTCTATAATGACCGGCCGGAGGTTGAACGGCCAGACATCTCCCCGAACGTTCAGGACTCCGCCAGAAACTGCTTCCTCTAAAGGTGGGCTGAACACCTCGACCGGTTCAGATAGGTCACCCGGTGGGTTGATCTCGTTATTGCCAGATGAAAGCAGCAGGACGCGGACCGAATTCAACGCCTGTAGTCGACCAAATTCATCCTTGGTACTGACGGAAATACGTCCCAGTTCTGCCTCGCCACGAATCTCAAAAGGGATTTTGATGGATTGATCGACCCCGTCTCTGGAAGTCCGTAGCTGTTTTAGATTTCGAGATAACAGGCGACCATCTTCCCCATACAGATCAATTTGAATCTTCTCACTTTTACCGGAGACGATTTTCATACGGAGTGCGATCGGCGAAATTACTTTGGACATCGGCCCCGGCGCAAAGATACGGATCGCCGCAGACTCGTGCCAGGGGATGTTCGTCTGCGTGAATGTCGGTGCTGGTGTGGGGCTCAGCGTCGGCGAAGGTGTCTCCGTTGGGGACGGCGGTGGAGTGAGGGCGAAGGCTGTCCCGGTTCCCGAAAGGTTCGCCGATTCTGCCGTCAAGGCAATGGCCGTTGGAAGATATTCAGGCGGATAAGGCGTGGGAGCTGTGGTGGAAGCGGGAGACGCCAAAGGCGAGCAGCCGGCTAAAAATCCGAGCAGAGCAGAGAGGAGAATGAAGATGCGTTTCATGCGATCAGATTCGTCAACAAGTCCAACAAGTCAGTTATAGACCTGTTGGACTTGTACGACTTAAAGACCTGTTGGACAAATTTACAATCCGTAAATCTCACCAAACTTTTTCGTCAAGTAGCGGATATATGGCTCATATGTGATCTTTGAACCTGTGACTTTTTCGACAAGGGTTTGTGGCTCATACTTCTTACCATATTTGTGAATGTTCCTGCGCAGCCAATCGAGAAGCTGGCCGAAGTCGCCTTTACGGATCTGGCTATCCAGATCGGGAATGTCCTGGTTGATCTTCTCCCACAATTGCGCCGAGATAAGATTACCAAGCGCATAGGTGGAGAAGTAACCGATCATACCTCCGGACCAGTGAATATCCTGCAGAACGCCTTTCGCATCATTCGGCGGCGTAACACCGAGATACTCTTGCATTTTCGTGTTCCAAATTTCCGGCAGGTCTTTAATCGCGAGCTTGCCTTCGACCATGGCGATTTCCAATTCGAGGCGCAGCATGATATGAAGATTATATGTGGCTTCATCAGCATTCACACGGATGAGCGAAGGCTCCACTTTATTGATCGCTTTGTAGAAGGATTTTAAACTCACAACCTCCAATTTCCTTGGAAAAGTTTTCTTGAGCGCCGGATAGAAATGTTCCCAGAAAGGCAAGGAGCGTCCAACTAAGTTTTCCCACATGCGCGATTGCGATTCATGCACGGCCAGAGACGTTCCACCGGCGAGAGGCGTACGCTCATAATCGGGATCGACTCCCTGCTCATACATGGCGTGCCCTGACTCGTGCAGAGTGCTGAACAGGGTCGCCAGTGGGCTGTCAGCTTCGAAGCGGGTTGTAATGCGGACATCATTGACGCTGAATGAGCTTGCAAAGGGATGAGGCGCTTTATCCAGTCTGCCGCGGCTCCAGTCATATCCAAATTTGGTAATGACATTTTCACTGAAATCCATTAATTTCTTTTCATTGTAATTTTTGTAAAGAAAATCGTCTTTTATCTGCTTTTGGGAAGCAATGGCCTTGATCAATTCAACTTGTTTTGGCCGCAAGCCATCGAAAATGGTTTTCACATCGGCCGTCTTCATGCCAGGTTCAAAGTCATTCAGCAGCGTGTCATAAGGATGATCGGCTGGAGGGAAAAAGGAAATGTATTGGTGAACCAGTTCCAGTACCTTTTCGAGGTGAGGCTGGAAGGTGGAAAAGTCTGATTTCGCTCTGGCCTGCCGCCAGGCCTCGAAAGCTTTGGAACTGACGACCGCCCGCTCCGAGATAAATTCGGGAGGAACGCGTTTGAACTTGTCGTAGTCACGCGCCGCCACGCGGATCAGCGCAGCGGCATCAGAGGCGGAATCTGAGCCGTTTAACTCCTGCTTCAAATCGTCGATCAGCTTTCCCACTTCATCAGTGGTGAATTTTTCCAGAGCGATCTTGCCAAGGGTGCCCAGTTGCTGGCCGCGCGCCTCTCCGCCGGCAGGAGGCATGTTGACCTGCTGGTCCCACCCCAGCACACTTACGGCATTGTTCAAATCCGAGACCTCACCCAGCATCTCTTTCAGTCGATTCAGTTTCTCGCTCATGGATTCTCCTTCTATGATACTTTCCATCTCAATGGTTCACCGCGTATTGCGGATAAAACTTCATTTGCGATATCTTCCGAAGCACGGGATTGTGCTTCAGCAGTCTGCGCGCCGATGTGTGGGGTGGCGATCACGCGTGGATGGGAGACTATTTCCGTTAAACCAGGCGGTTCCTTCTCAAAAACATCCAGGGCCGCGCCTGCCACCTTTCCACGATTCAGCGCATCCAGCAGGGCAGCCTCGTCAATAATACCACCACGTGCCGCGCACACGATCCGCACACCATCTCTCATCTGAGAGAAGGCCAGCGGGCCAATGAAATCCCGTGTTTGAACGTTGAGTGGGAGATGCAGCGAGATAAAATCGGACCAGGAAAACAACTCCTGAATTGAGACGGGCTCTGCGCCGCGTTCTTTTATATCATCCTCTGAGATCAGAGGGTCATAGGCAATGACGTTCATCCCAAAAGCAGAGGCGCGCTTCCCCACTTCCATGCCAATGCGCCCAAAACCGATAAGCCCAAGAGTCTTGCCGTTCAGTTCCACACCTTCGAGCTCCTTCTTGAGCCACTGACCCTGCTTCATGGATGCGTCTGCGCGTGGGATTTCACGCGCCAGCGCGAGCAATAGCGCGAACGTCAATTCGGCAACCGCCAGGGAAGTGGACAGGGGCGCGTTGACAACCGTGATATTGTGCTTCTTTGCAGCTTCGAGATCAATATTATCCACGCCCACGCCCGCGCGGCCGATCACCTTGAGCCGGGTGGCCGCGTCCATAACGGAACCAGTTACTTTGGTCCGGCCGCGAACGATCATTACATCATAATCGGGGATCGCTTTCAGCAGGTCGTCTGCTGAAAGCCCGGTTTTGTCATCCACCCGGGCCGCTGAACGCAAAATGGACTGGCCGCGTGCGTCCAGTCCGTCTGTGATAAGAATGTTGTAATCAGGCATGGCAGTATTTTAACCGATTACAGGGTTCGGAGTCCAAAGTCCCCCGACTTCAGCGCAAAATCTCACGCAAAAGTTTGCTCCGCGAGGATTTCCCAATCCACTACATACGTTCTTATTCGTATCGCAGTGCTTCCACGGGCTCCAGACTTGCAGCTCGATTCGCGGGATAAATCCCAAAGAACAGACCGACTGCGGCGGAAAAGAGCGTTGCAAGGGCAATTGCATTAAACCCCACAACGGGTGTGAACGGCGTCCCGCTTGCGACTGCAATCTGACCAACAATATATGAAATCAACCAGCCAAGCATGATCCCTATGATTCCGCCTATGAGACTCAATAACGATGACTCGGTCAGGAATTGGGCCAGGATGTCACGTTTGCGCGCCCCAAGTGCTTTACGCAAACCAATCTCGCGCGTGCGTTCCGTAACCGATACCAGCATGATGTTCATAATGCCAATGCCGCCTACCAGGAGCGAGATGCCCGCAATGCCACCCAGGAAAATGGTCAGGATGCTGGTAATGGATTCAAATGTAGTCAGCAGGTCCTGCTGGGTAAAAATAGTGAAATCATCTGCACCGACAGGACTGCGATGACGTGTGCGCAGGATCTGGGAGATTTCTTCTGTTGCCTGTGACACCAAATCCCCACTGACTGACTGCACGAAAATAATATCCACACGGTCATTGGCACCCCGGCGTACCAGACGCGCCTGTGCAGTGCTAAATGGAACGATCACCTGGTTATCCTCACTGCCGAAAGCACCGCCCCCCTTGGATTCCAATACGCCGATCACGCGGAAGGGCTGACCTGCAATCCGAACCGTTTCTCCCGTAACTCCGTCTGCATGGCCGAATAGCGTCTCTGCAACCTCAGGGCCGAGCAAAACCACCGAGGCGCGCCCGAGGATATGTTCCTCCGTAATAAATTCCCCCTCCGCCAGAGTCAGGTTTCGCACCTGGAAATATTGAGGTGTAACACCGAAAAGTTGAGGAGAGGTTTGTTCACCGCCAAATGAGACAACTGCGCTTTCCTCCAATGCGGGAGCGACCGCTTCCACGGAGGGCGCTGCGAAGCGATCCTGCAACGCATCAGCATCACCAATGGTCAATGGTTTGGTGTTGCGCACCTCGTCACCGGGACCCCCGCGAAAAACAAACAGAAGGTTGGTACCAATACCGCTGATCGAACCGGTAATGGAAGCCTGCGCTCCCTGCCCCACCGCAAGCATGGCAATCACTGCTGCCACACCGATGACAATGCCCAGCACGGTCAGACCTGAGCGGAGTTTATTCCCGCTTAAACTTTCGAGCGCTTCGAGAAACGCCTGCCAAATGGTCATGGTGCACTCTCCAATAGACCGTCACGCAAACGGATCACACGTTGCGCGTGCTCCGCAACGATTGGATCATGCGTAATGATGATCAACGTGGTACCGCTATCCTTGTTCAAGTTAAGCAGGAGACTCATGATCTCTTCACCTACTTTGGAGTCAAGGTTTCCTGTGGGCTCATCTGCCATAATGATAGCAGGCTGATTGACAAGAGCGCGTGCGATCGCGACGCGTTGCTGCTGCCCGCCTGAAAGTTCATAGGGCCGATGGGTCATACGATCCTCCAGCCCCACCGCTTTTAAGGCCTCGATGGCACGCTCGCGGCGCCTATCGGGCCTGCCGGAATAACGCAATGGCAATTCGACATTGGTGATCGCAGTCTGGCGCGAAAGAAGATTGAAACTCTGGAAGACAAATCCCACTTTGCGGTTGCGAATATCTGCCAGTTGGTCGTCAGTGAGAGATGCAACAGGCTCACCATCCAGTATATATTCTCCTGAAGTCGGCCGATCCAGACACCCAAGCGTATTCATAAGCGTGGATTTGCCCGAACCGGAAGGGCCCATAATGGCAATCACTTCACCACGTTCGATGGCAAAAGAAACACCCCGCAAAGCCTGAACTTCCACTTCGCCCATTTTATAGGTCTTGGTCAGATCATGAGCTTCGATTACATTGGACATGCTTCTATCCACCAAACCCACCACCAGGTCCGCCACCGGGTCCGAACTCGATTGGCGGATTCAGGACAACGAGGTCTCCTTCCTTGATATCGCCGCCCGCGACAACGCTCACCGTATCCGAAGAGGGGCCAAGCCTGATCTCTGTTTGAACGGGTTGCCCATCCACCAGGAGATAGACTACTCGTTCCCCATCCACGAGGCGGACAGCGCGATTCGGAACGAGCACAACATCCTGCATTTCATTCACTACAATATTGACCGCAGCAGTCATACCGGGTTTGACATCCGTATCTGCATCAGTGAGCTCCACGGTAACTTTGAAATTAACCACACCCTGCACTGACGTACCAGTCTTTGCTACTTCCACGACCTGGCCGTGATAGTCCTTTCCAAGGATGGCATCAAACGAAAGGGTGACGGGCTGCGCGACAGATACATTGTTGATATCCACTTCAGAGACTTCCACGTCTACGAGCAGGCTGGATAGATTATCCACACGAAAAGCGGTTGCACCTGCGGCAATCTGATCACCGGGCAGCGGGTAGGATTCGGTCACGGTACCGGCAAAAGGCGCGATGACGCGGGCCAGGTTGAGGGTAGCCTGAGCCGCATCAACACGTGCCTGCGCGGCTGCGACATCCACTGCATCTGCTCCATTTTTCAGGCGGTCAAACTCACGCTGGGCATCATCCACTTTTGCCTTTGCAAGAGCCAGATCCTCGTCGGCCTTTGCGATCGTTTCTTTACTGGCATAACCCCGATACTCCTTAAGCACGGGAACCGTTTGTCCGAACATCTTTTTGTAATGGA
>DASWKT010000190.1:0-2463 GCA_036396515.1 Anaerolineales bacterium
TAATCAGGGGACGCTCCATGATATTAACAATCGTAAACGCTTTAAGAAAAAAAGTGACAGTCGAATTGGCTGTCACTGGTTCAACCATTTACAAGCTTTATCAGCAGCTCGTTGACTTCCTGTGCGGCATCGAACTACATCTATAGGTAGCCTCGGAGAAAAAGAGCAGCCTGCCTTCATCGCAAGAATCCATGCTCGGGCGTGCCATGCATAGATGGAAGGCAACGTCCTTCATGCGCAAAAAGTGTAATAGTGCCCGCTCACAATGGGGCTAAGGTGACACATCAGGCGTAATATTTATTGAACCACTGTTTCGTGTCGTTGATGTCTTCCACGTCGGCCAGCTCGATCAGGTAGGGAATTTCTTTAATGCTATCGAGGCTGATATGCCGCTGGAAAAGCGCATTCAAACGCAGGTAGCGCGGGCCGAGGATTTGTTTGCACTGGTAGTCTGCTACGCCTGAAACGCCATCCATCAGGATACTAATCAGGTGAGGAGCCCATTGCCGATACCCCCAATTTTCGTTGAACCCCTCCACCCATTTTGGCATGATGCCAGTTCCTATGGAAAGCAGGGTAATCCTGCTGAGCCTTTGCCTTCCCGTCGCTTTGTCGAGTGCCTGTGCGATGGCACACATGCTGGGGTTATTCGCTACCAGACCGCCATCCGCATAACCTTGGTAAAGCGGGAAATACGTAGGGGCCGCACTCGTGCGCAGGGCTACATCCACCACTTTTTGATCGCGGTCGGAAGGCTCACTCTCAAAGTTCTGGAAAAATTTTGGTTTCCATGAACGCACCCCCATCTTGGTTACGGATCCACTGTCCAGGCGAAAGCTGCTGATGAGCACATTTTTCTTGAGGTCACCCAGGCGCATATCGCCGAATTTATCCCTCAGCGCCTGCTCGAGGGGTTCATTGCCGTAATCTGCGTTTATGAAGCGGTCAAGATCGGCAAGCTTATCCCAGATCGTCTGGTAGAAAATTTTGCCCCCATCTCTCTGATAAAGGTCCCCCATTTCTGTGGGAGTGAACCCGGCGGCGAGACCCAGGGCCAGGATGCCGCCAGTGGACGTCCCGGCAATAAGATTCACTTTGTCCAGATAGCCAGGGTAGAGACGCTCGAGACGCTCCAGCATTTTACAGGCAAGCAGGCCGCGGATGCCGCCTCCATCGAGCGATAGAATATTATAGTAGGTCATTTTTCCTCCTTAGGTTGCCAAAGCGGACGGACAGCGGATTGAGATATTCCAATCTGCAAAACAGCAAGAATATCAGGATCATTTCTTTCCCCAATACATGTCCGCCAGTTGATGAATGTTACTTTAAGGATCTTGGGAAGAGATAATCCTCGAAATCATTGTACGAAATTCCAAATCAAAAGTCAATCAGGTGATGATTCGAGCAATTAGACGTCGACTCAGGTAAATATGAATTCCAGCAGATGCTGGTTCACTTCATTCGCCTCCTCATGCTGGATCCAGTGAGTGGCTTCGGGGAAAAAGAGAAGTTTGCCGTCATCACAGTAATCCATACTCGGGCGCGCCATACGGTGACTCAGAGCAACATCCTTCATGCCCCACAACATGAGAGCAGGAACTTTCACACGCATATCGTTGGTGATCCGCGCTTGATAACGAACTGCTGCGCGATACCAGTTGAGCATGGCGGTCATCGCGCCGGGCTGTGACCAGGCTTCCTTATATTTCTCGATATCTTCATCTGTAAAGGTATCGATCTTTCCACTGCTACGCATGGCGTGAGATGCGCCGCGCCAATCGCCAGCGCGCATGCCAGCCTCAGGCAGCCAGGGCAGTTGAAAGAAGAAGATATACCAGGAGCGCCGGATCTGTTCCAGGTCCCGCAGCAGGAAGCGCTTCATCACAGCCGGATGTGGCACATTGATAATACCCAATCGATGTAAGCGTTCAGGATTCCAAATTGCCAACATCCACGCGACCGCAGCACCCCAATCGTGACCCACCAGATTGACCTTCTGATAATCCAGGGCATCGATCAATCCAATCACATCATTGACCAACTCGTGCATGTTATAGGCTTTCACAGGGCGCGGTTTATCACTCAAGTTGTAGCCGCGTTGATCGGGAATGATCACGCGGCATCCCGCCTCTACCAATGCGGGGATCTGTTTTCTCCATCCATACCAGAATTCAGGAAAGCCGTGCAGCAAAATAACCGGCGCTCCGCTTTTCGGTCCTGCCTGCACGACATGCAAGCGGATGCCGTTGGTTTCAATATAACTATGTTCCAACTCCATGGGAAATGGTTCTGCCTCCAGACGAGGCGGGATTGTATCAGACAAATGCAAATTAAATAGTTACCCCTTATCTGCCCTTAATTGAATTGTCTAAACGATCAATAACTCCCCTTGAAATAGGCGTTGATCAAATCCGAGATATCCGCCGTGGTGTTCTGGCGAGCGACCGCGAAGAAATCGTAGCC
>DASWKT010000191.1:0-12554 GCA_036396515.1 Anaerolineales bacterium
GTAGCAACATCACGCGTGGCTTACGTCCCCATGACTCCCCTGAAATCAAGATCGCCTCCGCCGATAAGTATTTTGATGTGATTCGTGAAGCGGGAATCGTGTTGGATGAGGAGGAACGCAAAGCCTCTATCATTGAACAAGTCAAACAGGCCGCGGCATTGGTTGGCGGTGAGGCCATCGTCGAAGAAGGACTGCTTTCCGAAGTCACCAACCTCATCGAAATGCCCACAGTCGTCATGGGCGGGTTTGACAGGGAATTTCTGCAATTGCCCAAAGATGTCTTGATCACTGTGATGAAGAAGCACCAGCGTTACTTTCCCGTCGAACGTCAAACGTCGAAGGTCGCGGGTTCTACATTAGACCCTTCAGCACTCTCTTCGGTCGCAGGGCAGGCTGTTCGACCTTCGACCCTACTGCCGCATTTTATCGCTATTCGCAACGGCGACGATATCGGCATCGACCTCGTCCGCCAGGGCAACGAACACGTCCTCGCCGCGAGGTTTGCGGATGCAAATTTCTTTGTCCGTGAAGACCTTAAACAGCCACTCGAAGCCTATCGCCCGAAGCTGTCCACGCTGATCTTCCAAACGAAACTCGGCTCCATGCTCGATAAATCCGAGCGTATGGATAAACTCGTCAATGATTTGATCCCCATGCTTGGCCTGGAACGAGATGAAGCCATCTTTGCCCGCCGCGCCGTTCACCTCGCCAAAGCGGATCTGGTCACGCAAATGGTTATGGAAATGACCTCCCTGCAAGGGATCATCGGGCGCGAATATGCCTTGCGAAGTGGTGAACAAAAAAACGTAGCCGAAGCGATTGGCGAGCAATATCAACCTGTGCCCCCATCCAGGATTGGCGTGGCTGTGGCCTTAACCGACCGCATTGATTCACTCGTCGGACTCTTTGCAGCGGGGCTGGCTCCCACGGGCGCGAAAGATCCGTTCGGCCTGAGACGGGCCGCGATCGGTATCGTCCAGCCTCTAATTGAACATCACATCTCGTTCGATTTGCGCGAGGCCGTCAGCAAAACTGCCAAACTGCAACCAGTTGAAGTGAGCAAGGAAGTTCAAAATCAAGTTTTACAATTCATAACAGGCCGCCTGGCTGTCGTCCTGAAGGACATGGGCTACAAATACGATGTCGTGGACGCTGTCCTGGCGGAGCAACGCAATGCGGCCAACCCGGCCGCGGCTGCCGAGGCGGTGAAACAGCTTCAGGCGTGGGTCGAACGGGAGGACTGGCCCTCGATTTTGCCTGCGTTTGCGCGTTGTGTCCGCATCACGCGCGGTCAGCAGGATCAGTTCAGGGTCAAGGAGAAGGTTTTCGCTGAACCGGAAGAGAAGAATCTGTTCGCGGCGCTCCAAAAAGCCGAATCCACTTCACGTCGGGAAGGAAATGTGGATGACTTCCTGCAGGCATTTGTCCCGATAATTCCAAGCGTGAATGCTTTCTTCGATAAAGTGCTGGTCATGGCTGAGGATAGAAAATTGCAGGAAAACCGTCTTGCCTTGTTACAAAGGATCGCGGCGCTCTCCAAAGGAGTTGCCGACCTGAGCAGGCTGGAAGGTTTCTAAGCCATGGCTTTCTCAAAGTCCGGGGAGCATTGGTTTTATCCGCTTATCCTCGCGAATTGTATAGGAATTAGCGTAAATTCACGGACTCACTTCCGACTTTGAGAAGACCATAGTTTTTAAGCTCCTGATGGTTGCTTAATCGGATAGAATTGGGTATAATATTGTCCTGAGTTCAAGTGGGGTAGCTAAATTGTGGCCAAATCGTACAACACGCCCTGGGTTTTCACCTTTCCTATGAGGAGAGAAAGCCCGCTTCCGTCTGATAAATCAGATTAGCAAGGAGTGAAAATACTATGTCCAAGCCAATGAATCGAGTTGTTGTCTCTGCGCTGATAGCTCTTGCCCTTCTCATAGCGATATATACCAGTGTGCAAGGCGGCCTGAGCAGTAAACTGCTAAAAAACGAGGTAAATAGCGCGCAAGCCCATGTCGTTAATGGCTTGCAAACCAATCTAAACCATGACCGGTCGACAGTCGCTGAACTGGCAAGTGCCCGCCTGCAAGCCGACAGCTTTGCCCAGCCTGACAAGGGCCAGGGCCACGGCTGCGAATCCGATTTACGGGTGAGTCCAGACGATTAACAATTCCCTCCCAAGCCGCGGGGCGGTCTATGGACTGCCCCGTTTTTGTTTTAATGCAATGGATGTGCCATTCCCCGCAATTTTGATCATTTCTTCCTGCGTGTTTCTCATCAGTCAACCACGAGCAAGGTAAACACGGTCAACCTCCCGTCAAGCAAGAAACGTGGATGAATTCCTGAAGAGGTTCGTTCCGATCCTCCCTACCGCGATACCTTTTCTAATAAAGGCTTGATAGTGACAGATGATATAATATTAGGAGAAATCGGTAGGAATTATTGAAAAGGATAGTGGCTCTTTCAGATAGAGTTGCCTGCCTTTTCAGGCTCAAAGGGTTCAAGACAAACACAACGCTCTCCAAAAACCCCGGAGAGCGTTATACGTTGTAACGTTTTACAAACCTTTTCGTTAAATAAGGTGGAGCTTGGTTAATTCACAGAGCACCAAAAGGTCCAGGATGCCTCTGGCAAACGAGCGCGAGCTTGTGCTTCAGGCACAGGCCGGCAATGCAGAGGCTTTTGGACAACTATATGATGCCTACATGGAGCGGATTTATCGCTTCATCTATTTCCGTGTCGAGGACCAGCAGACAGCTGAGGATATTACCTCTCAGGTCTTTCTTAGAGCGTGGAACAACCTCGACCGGTTCCGTCTGGGACGGACGCCATACCTGGCATGGTTGTATACCATCGCACATAATGCAGTGATTGACCATTACCGCACCCGAAAAGTAACCACAGCCCTTGAGGATGTGCGCCTGTCACAGCCTGATTATGCGGAGGTGGTGGAGAATGACATAGATTTTGCCGTTGAAATGACATCTATTAAGTCAGCCATGCGGACATTGACCGATGACCAGCAACAGGTGTTGACATTGAAGTTTATTGAAGGATTGTCCAATGATGAAATTGCGCGGCATCTGGGAAAACGCGAAGGGGCGGTTCGCGCGCTTCAGATGAGAGGCTTACGGGCTCTCGCCAAACAATTAGAAGAGAAGATAATGATATGAACAACATTGAAACCACTCTTGAACAATGCTTGAACGAGATTGAATCAGGCGAATCCACCCTGGAGGAGTGCCTGGCGCGCTACCCCGAACATGCCGTGGAGCTCCCTTCTCTTCTGCGCGCCTCTACAAGACTAGCGCGCGGCGGGGCAGTAATGCCGTCCCCTGTTTTTAAGGCGCGGAACCGCACGGAACTGAATTCATATATCCAGTCACACCCCCGGGGCAAGCGGCCGGTCCCGTTCGTCTGGCGATTGGCCTTCAATGCTCTGACGACATTTCTGGCTTTTTTTATTCTGGGTACAGCCATTGCGCAGAGGGCATTGCCAGGGGACACACTTTATAGTTTGAAGTTGAGCAGTGAGAGGGTCTGGAGGACCGTCTCGATCGATCGGTTGCAAACCGATCTGACTCTAGCGAATCGACGGGTCAAGGAACTGGTCAAGGTTTATGGAGATGAGGAGCGCCGGGCACGGGCGGTGGAAAACTACCAGGAAATGCTGATCAGTTTTAAGTCTGATGAGGATGTGAAGCATCAGGAGAGGATCGTTCCTGTATTGAGATTCCATCAGGAATCGCTGCATGAAGTGGGCATTTCAATCCCGGAATTGGATAACTACTTTTCCCCTGGAACGAAAGATGGAACTGATGAACAAAGCTCACCTCTTGCTTTGGATTCTTTACTACATTTCTCAACGATCCAAATGCCAGCCAGCTGAATTTCACATAACATATGGATAACCGCTTCGTTATTCATTACACAGACAGCCTCATGGGGTGGATGTTCAAAACCGAAAAGGAGAAAGTGTAATGTACCGATCGGTTATTTCCTTGTTCTTATTGATCCTGCTTGTCGGGTGGGTGATCTCGATCAATCCGCAGGCTCGTGAGGAAGCAGCAGACCTTTGGGAGGAAGCCAAACCAACTGTGGTCGCATGGAAGGATAAGGTTATTGAGGTGTTCCAGGGCCTTATTACGGGTGAACCTGATGCCCAGATCGATCATCAACCTGTTTCCCCGGAATTGAATATGGATGTCATCAGTGCCTTTAACAATAAAGGTAGTTCACTATAAGTGAGCTGTGCTGTATCGGCATAACACTTTAATGTTCTCCTCTCATCCCGTGTCGCGGGGCAGTGAAAACTGCCCCGTTCTTATTTAACTCGCCCTACACTCCTGCGGGATTCGTCTGCACTGAGCCGAAGACCTGCTCACGGGTCAGGTGGATACGGCTTTTGAGTGTCATGTTATTGGAATGCTTTCAGACCTGGCTCTTTTGTAAAATTGAGGTGGATTTGCTTAAACAAATTGCTATTAACCCCGTTAATCCTAATGACTGTGAGAACCATCCGTACGGCTCCTGTTGACCCTCCTTTGGTGGATGAGGCCCCTCTGGTGCATCAAGCCAGATCCGGTGACTCTGAAGCGTTCGCTCGTCTGTATGATGCCTATATCGAGCGCGTCTATCGCTACATCTACTTCCGGGTTTCGGACGATGACGCTACGGAGGATCTCGTCTCGCAGGTCTTTCTGAAGGCATGGGAAAACCTGGGTCGTTATAAAACAGGCAGTTCACCGTTCATTGCCTGGCTTTACACGATTGCGAGGAATCTTGTGATTGACTATTACCGTGCTAAAAAAGACATGTTGCCTCTCGAAGAGGTCGTGGCCCTACCGTCTGATATACAAAGCCCGGATGATGAGGCTCAGACACATTTTGATCTCGAAGCCATGCGGGATGCGCTTCAATTCTTGACCGGCGACCAGCAGCAGGTATTGATCCTCAAATTCATTGCCGGATTGCCGAATGAAAACATCGCCAAGATCATGAACAAGCAGGAAGGCACCATCCGTGGCCTGCAAATGCGCGCTTTGCAAACGCTTTCAAAGTACATGCATGAGAAGGAATTGGTATGACCGAATTTGAAAATGTTCTGGAACTATGCCTTGGTGATCTGGAACGAGGCGCTGCAAATGTGGACGAATGCCTGAGCCGGCATCCCAACTATGCCCTGCAACTGGAACCAATCCTGCTTACCGCCGAGTACCTGGTACACGGACGTGAAGCGCGACCTTCAGCCGCATTTAAAGCCCGCGTTCGCGGCAAAGTGCTTCAACAGATCCACGCTCGTCCGCGCAAAAGCATGCCAATAAATTTCATTGTTATGCGGTTTGCGGCAACCCTTGCGGTCCTGGCGCTGGCGCTGGTGGTTGCAGGAACCGCCTATGCTCAGGACGCATTGCCCGGCGAGGCATTCTATCATTGGAAACTTGCGAGCGAAAACGTGTGGCGGGCTGTCTCGCCGGATCCTGTGGGAGCGGATCTCGCGATTGCGGATCGCAGGGTGGATGAATTGATCGCTGTCAGCAACAATCCGGTGCTGCGCTCTCAGGCGCTGAGCGCATATCTGGAAGTGGTAGCCAGGTTGCAGTCCGAGCTGGGCACGGAGAACGAGGCGCGCATTCTCCAGGCGCTTGATTCTCAGACCGAAGAACTGAATAGCTCAGGCATTCTCCTTCCAAATCTCGATCAACCCAATCAAGATGAAAATGTCCTTCCGCAATTTGATGAACCAACCCCGACTCCCACTGAGACTCCGGCACCCCTCACGGAAATTCAGCAAGTCAATCCGACATCATCAAATCCAGCATCACCAAATCCGACCGTAATCCATCCTCCTACAGTGATCCCTCCACTCCCCACGGAAATTCCTCCAGTCATTCCCACCGATGTGCCGAACGTCCTTCCAACGATTCAAGTTTCACCGGATCTCATTCCAACGATTGAGATTCCACCCCTACTTCCTTAAGAGTTTTATTCTTTACCTAAACAAAATGCAAAGTCCTCCGTTATTCAGAGTGATGAGCTTGGAAAGCTCAAATCAATCAAATCTCTAATGGAGGTGTACGATGTCTAGGTTTTTTGCTCAATTGTTGCTCTCAGTCATGATTGGTGTTGGTGCGGCTGTAGGCTTCAGGTCTGACGTTAGGGGAGAAGTGAATAAAACCTCGCGTCAAGCAAAGGTGTCTCTCAATGAGAGAGCCAATATTGCTCTCGACTCTGCTGGCGATGTGAAGACTCAAGTGAATACGGCTGTTTCAGTCTCAGCAAGGGCGAATACTAATGCCAAGGCTTCCATCAAAGGCAATGCAAAAGTTGATGCGAAGGCAAAAGGGAATTTGGATGTGCAGGTAACCACCGGAGGCGACCTGCTGAATAATGTAATCCCTGATATCCCACTGGATGGTTCGCTGGATAGTTCGCTTAATACCAATTCCCAGACCAATATTGGAGCCGATGCACCGGGGCTCGTGTTGGATCTGAAGAACAAGACTCAATCCACTCTGGATCTCGGTCTTGACCTCCTGAAATAATCCTCTGCATCCCTTCCGCGGGGCAGTCTATGAACTGCCCCGTTTTTGTTTTCCCGCTTGTCTCATTAATTACCTTACATTTTGACTAATTTGCAGTCTAAAATTCAAGTGTAGATATGCATGTCAGACATGCATGCGGGACTCTTAAAACAATGGATTTGCCAATCCATTCAATCGAGCCTATAATTCGTCTGCATGTCCACCATTGACGAAATCAAATCCAAAATCGATATCACAGATCTAGTCTCTGAGGCTGGTGTGCAACTGCGCCACGCGGGCAAGAATTACACAGGTTTTTGTCCGTTCCATGATAACAAGCACACGCCGGCGTTTGTCGTCTGGCCTGAAACCGGCACCTGGCGCTGCTTCGGTCAATGCAATGAAGGCGGCGATATCTTTAAGTTCGTAATGAAGCGTGAGAACCTTGAATTCAAGGAAGCGCTCAACAAGCTTGCCGCGCGTGCAGGTGTGGAAATCCCGGCCTATACAAAACACACTCTCGAACAAAAAGAAGCCTACGACAACCTTCGCAAATTGCTGGAAGACGCGCTGATCTTTTATCGCGGTCACCTTCTTGCAAATACGAATATCCTGGGCTATCTGCGCAACAAACGGGGACTGAGCGACGCTGCCATCGAGACCTTTGGCTTGGGCTACGCTCCGAACACCTGGGACTCAGCCCTCACTCACTTCACGCAACGCGGTTACTCAAAGCAGGATCTGCTCGAGGCAGGATTAATCTCTGAACGCGAGAGCGGCGGACATGCAGCGTTTGACCGCTTTCGGAACCGGATCATGATCCCAATTCGCGACGAGAATGGAAAAATGTCCGGCTTCGGCGCGCGCATTGTGGACCCGAACGATGTCCCCAAGTTTTTGAATTCACCTGAAACGCCCATCTTCAGCAAAGGCCGTTTGCTCTACGGATTGGACCGGGCGCGCAAACCCATCCGCGCCGCAGATCAGGCCGTGATCGTTGAAGGCTATTTCGATGTCATTGTATTGCACCAGGCGGGATACGAGAATGTTGTGTCTCCCATGGGTACCGCGTTGACCGAGGATCAGTTGCGTTTGCTCAAACGATTCACTCGCAGGATCGTCCTTGCACTTGACCCGGATGCCGCCGGACAAAAAGCGGTATTGCGCGGCCTGGATGCCGCGCGCCAGGCAATGGATCGTGAAGGTGAGCTTGGCTTCGATGCGCGCGGTCTTCTGCGCAATGAAGCGCGTTTGCAAGCCGACTTGCGCGTGGCGTCCATCCCTGATAACCTTGACCCCGATGAGATCGTGGCCCGGGACAGGGATGAATGGGCTCGCTTGATCGAAAATGCGAAACCCATCGTTACGCATGTAATGGATACGCTCGCCGCGGGACAGAATCTCAACGATCCGAAAGTCAAGAATCAGATCGCGGCGCAGGTTGTCCCTTTGATCGAAGACCTGCCCAATGCGCTGGAACGCGATACCTATCGCCAGTCGCTCGCGCGCATGCTAAGAGTGGATGAAGGTGCATTAGTCGATACGCAGGCGCAGCCCTCGCGCGGCAGGCGGTTACGAAACACCCAAAGCGCACAAAAGCAGGCCGCCTCCGAAAGGCCGAAGCTTGCGGTGACAGTGTCATCTGGTAAAAAGGCTGAGGCGTATATCGTTGGTGTATTGTTCAAAAAGCCCGAGTTGCTTTATCGCCTGGACAGGCTGCTGCAGGAATACGGTTTGATCGCGTTGAATGCGGAGGACTTCGAACATACTGATCATCAAATGCTGTTCGAGTTGATCCGTGAATCGGTGGAACAGGATAAGACCGAACAGCATGACTTTGTGGTAGAGTCATTACCTGAATCTCTGCAAAGTCTCATGCAGGATCTCAGCGCCCAGGTGGAGAAACCGGAACGTATGGAAGAAAAGCTGTTGGAGGATTTATTGCGTGGTGTGATTAAATTGCGTCGTGTGGCGGCTGGCGAAAATCTGAACCAGCTGCGTTTCCTGCAGGAGGAGGCGCATCAAAGCGGTGATTTGCGCGCGGCTTCCTACCAGGACTTGGTGTTACAACATACAAGACTATTACGGGACTTGGACCAGGCCTATCGGAGGATGACGCTCAAGCGAGTGAACTAAATCAGAGGAAAGCGTAACAATTCACGCAGGACGGCGTCAGGTAAGTGTGAATATGGTTGTCAAAAAACGAGCCTCATTAAAAAAAGCAAAGCGCAACATGAGAATGAAAACGCGCCTGCCACGCGAGAGGCCGGCGCGCTTTGAGGAACCGCTTTTGCAAAATCCAAATGAAATATTGGTGGATGTAAATGAACTGACAGAACTGGCGTTGATGGGCGACGAGGTTGGCGATCCTGATGCCAGTGTGCTTGTGCAGCAGGAGGAATTGCTCGAAGAGGAGCCAGTCGACCTGCGAAGTCCCCAGCTGGCGGCGGAGCTTGCTGATGACCCCGTACGCCTGTACCTGCGTGAGATCGGCCAGGTCAAATTGCTGGATTCCGACAGCGAGTTCCGCCTGGCGACGATGATCGAAGCCAATCGTCTTGTGATCGCCTACCGCCGTCGTCCGCTTCGCAAAGGACATTCGCGTGCATGTGGTATCTATCATTCCATCCTCTCTGAGATGACGACATCCTGGGAGAGACTGCTTGAGGATGCCGAGCGACTTGGACATCAGACGCCCGATCTTGGCCTGATCCTCACCGAGGCACAGGCCTTACACGCCGGATGGGAATCAGATGCGCCCTCCTACCTGCGTGCCTTTCTGGATAACGGCATGTGGGGAATCGACGAACTCTGGAATACCATCGCACGCAAGGTGTATAGCGTCTTTCTAAGCCTTTATCTGCTCCCGTTGAAATATGCGGAGTGGCTGCTCAATCATCTCAACCAGAACCATGAATTCCCAAACCAGCGGACTCTGTATCGCAACCTTCCTTCAGACGAGGACCTGCTCAATGAAATGCACGCCGTTCAGTCCCGCGCGGCCGAAGCCAACCAGTCGCTGATCACTGCCAACCTGCGCCTGGTTGTCAGTGTTGCCAAGCGCTATCTCGGGCGCGGCATCCCCTTCCTTGACCTGATCCAGGAGGGGACCATGGGGCTCCTGCGTGCGGTCGGAAAGTTTGACCCGCGCCGTGGCTTCAAGTTCAGCACGTACGCAACCTGGTGGATCAGGCAATCCATCAATCGTTCGATTGCGGAACAGGCGCGTACCATCCGCATTCCTGTCCATTTGTTTGAATCCATCACCCGGATAGTACGCACACAGCGGACGCTTACGCAGCAATTGGGTCGCGAGCCTACTAACGAAGAGCTTGCCCTTGAGGTCGGTTATTTACCGGCTTCGGATGTGCAATCCATTCTGCGTGCACACGCGGAAGGACAACAGCTTGCGCCTGATCTGCAAAGAAGGCTGGAATATGCCATACAGAAAGTGGATCGCGTGCTGCGCTCTGCAGAAGAGCCTGTGTCAATCGATGGCCCAGTGGGGGATGAGGAGTCGAGTTCGTTGGGTGATTTCATAGAAGATGAGGATGCGCCCTCTCCCATGGATGCTGCCGCGCGCCAGATGCTGCGCGAGCAGGTGCAGAGCGCGCTCACCTCATTATCTGAGCGCGAACGTGAAGTGCTCGAGCTGCGTTTCGGTTTGAAAGATGGCAAGGATCATACGCTTGAGGAAGTAAGCCGCTACTTCGACGTGACGCGTGAACGCATTCGCCAGATCGAAGCCAAGGCGTTGAGGAAATTGCGACATCCCTCGCGCAGCCGTCAGTTGAGAGATTATTTGGGGTAATTCCATGTTCGGTCGGGCGGCTGTCCGCCCACGTTTTAAGCCGCATTTTCCCAATAAGACCATTATCACCATTTTTGTGAAAAGTGACACTTTCACTAGCCCCTGAAAGTCTCTTATGTTATACTTCGCCGAACGTGTCAGAAAACACAAATTCACGTCCGTGCAGGGCGTTTTGAGGTGTCAGAATGCTCGAATATGTAGCAATCGCAGTAATGGTTGCCTTAGCGACAATTATTGCGCTGATCGCGATTGGACTGGGGACATTATTCGGACCTAGAAAACCATCTGAAGCAAAGTCCATGCCGTATGAGTCGGGCATGAATCCATATGGGGAAGGCACTCGGCGTATGCCGGTCCGCTTCTATCTCATCGCAGTCCTTTTCATCCTGTTTGACATCGAAGTTATCTTTTTCCTGCCGTGGGCGATTGTGTTCCGTCAACTGGGCGTGTTTGGTCTGATCGAGATGAGCATATTTATTGTTATCTTATTCGTTGGTTATATCTACGCCTGGAAGAAAGGAGCTCTCGAATGGGAGTAGAGCAGAAATTAGGTGACATGGGTATAGTGACGACCACCCTTGAAAATGTCGTCAATTGGTCCCGTACAAATGCGATGTGGCCGATGTTGTTTGGTCTGGCCTGCTGCGCCATCGAGATGATGGCCGCGCAGGCTTCACACTATGACATGAGCCGCTTCGGCATGGAGCTGATGCGCGCCAGCCCGCGCCAATCGGATTTGATGATCGTCGCCGGCCGCGTCTCGCGCAAGATGGCGCCTGTGCTGCGCCGCTTGTATGACCAGATGCCCGAGCCCAAGTGGGTGATCGCCATGGGCGACTGTGCCTCCTGCGGTGGCGTGTTCAATAACTATGCCATCGTACAGGGTGTGGATGAAATCGTCCCGGTGGATGTGTTCGTAGCGGGCTGCCCGCCGCGCCCGGAGGCGTTGATCCATGGTGTGGTGACGCTGTATGAGAAGGTAAAGGGCGAGAAGTTTAAGGATTTGGCGAAGGCATAACATCCGCGCTGAGCGGAGCGAGTGACAAGGAGCGCAGACGAAGCGCGCTTCGACTACATGCCTCGACTTTCACTCGGCATTCCGCTCAGCGCGAGGGTTTGAATATGGACAAAAAACTCGAAACGATCGTTCAGGCTTTGCAGGAAAATTTCAATACAACATTTGAGGAGTTCCGCGGTGAAGTGCATGTCTTTGTCAAAGCGGAAAATATTGTTGATGCACTGATTCTTCTTCGAGATAAATATGATTTTGAATTGCTCTCAGCCTTGACCGCGACAGATTACTGGCCGCAGCAGTCGCCGCGTTTTCATGTAATCTATCAACTCACATCCCTGGCGAAAAACCTGTCATTACAGTTGCGGGTCCCTCTGCATGGCGACCAGCCCAAGATCCCCACCGCGACACGTGTGTATGAGATTGCTAATTGGCGCGAGCGCGAGCTCCTGGATATGTTCGGCATCGAGCCCGAAGGCCATCCCGATCCACGCAGAATATTGATGCCCGAAGGCACGGAAGGTCATCCGCTTCGCAGGGATTACCCGTTGGGTTACGAAGAACCGCAATTCACCTTCAATTATGAAGAGATCGATCTGCAGAAGCCGTATGCAAAGGAATAAGTATGGCTCAAATTGAAGAAGTAAGTATCGACCAATTTAAACATTTGGTTTCAGAACGCGCCTTGACCGGCGAGACCATGTTGCTGAACATGGGACCGCAACATCCCTCAACGCATGGTGTGCTGCGTCTGTTGCTTGAGCTCGACGGCGAGACGATCGTTAATGCCATCCCTGATATCGGTTACCTTCACACAGGTATCGAGAAGAACATGGAAGCCAAGACGTATCTCAAAGCCGAAGTGATGAGCGACCGTCTGGATTACATGAACACGACTGGCAACAATCTTGTCTATTGTATGGCTGTTGAAAAGCTGGTGGACCTGGATGTGCCTGAACGCGCCATATCCATTCGTGTGATCCTGACGGAATTACAGCGCATCGCTTCACATCTTGTGTGGCTTGCCGCATTTGGCCTTGACCTCGCCGCGATGTCTGTGTTTCTGTATTGTTTCCGAGAACGCGAAATGATCATGGACATTTTGGAGTTGTGTTCAGGTCAGCGCATGATGACGACATTCATCCGCCCGGGTGGCTTGTGGCGCGATGTACCTGTTGAATTTGAGACAGCAGTACGCGACTTTATTAAGTACTTT
>DASWKT010000192.1:0-9752 GCA_036396515.1 Anaerolineales bacterium
CGTCTTGATCAGGCCTGTCGCTGGGTCATAGAGCGCCGTCGCGGGCCGCGTGCCATCCGCAGCGGGAGGTGGGATGCGCGGATCGGCGTTCGTCGGATCGGTCACAGTGTACAGTTCTTTGCCCGTAAGGCCGTTCACAGCGCTATTGATACTGACCACCGCCTTACCTATCGGGCCCTGCACCAGATTGTTATCGGCGTCTCGCGTTTGTCCAATAGGACCGAGAATCATTGCAGCCAGGGTGACGGCCACCACAATCGCCGTGACCACAATCAGGTCCATCTTCTGCTTGTAGAGCAGTTGGCTGGCGAGCAGGCCCATGAGGGCAAGCATGAGGATGCCGAAGGGAACGTCCGGGCGGGCGGCCAGGATCGCAGCCAGGATGCCGACGAACGCCCCCGCTACCAATAGCAGATAGAAGAAGATGAACACAAACAGAATCGTCCGCGTGCGCGGGGCGATCAGTTTGTGCGACACGGCACTCATGCTGTTGCCGTCGTTCCGCACCGCGACCATGATCGCACTATAGTCGCTTGCCCAGCCAATGAAAGAGACTCCGACCATCAGCCAGAGCAGGGCAGGCAACCAGCCCCAGATATTGGCGGCTGTGATCACGCCTACAATTGGCCCGGCCGCAGCAATGGATTTAAAGTGATAGCCGTATAAGACGTTTCGGCTCGTGGGCATGAAGTCCACACCATCCATGTACATCTTGGCGGGTGTGGCCCTTTTGGCATCCGCCTTGATGACGTTTTTGTCGATCTGCTTGGCATAGAAGTTATATGCCAGGTAGATAACAACGACGGCAATTACAACGACCCAAAGAGTATTCATAACATAGACCTCCGTTGGCATGTGGTGTTAGAGAGGGTTGACAAACTTACAGGCATACGCGCCAGTGAGATGGTATGCCAATTCCATCCCTGGCCTGGTAAGGTGACGATTTTTCTCTCATCGACCTCCTCTCCGCGAGTCTCCAATAGGGAGATCAAACTCCCGTCGGTTGACTCGCTAACTGGTGAGCAATCTCCTCGCTCGCAGCTGGCAACCTCTGGCTCCCGATAAAGCGGGACTTGCCATTCACAATCACCGCAGGATAGCGACGGGCGTTGTACTTCAGTGATTTGAAGAATCCTTCGATCGACGCGGCATCGATCACCTTGAGAAGGATATTGTCACAGTGCACCCGAAACATCTCCTTGACCCAATCTGATACAACTTGATATTCCCTGATTAGATCTTCGGGCAGACTGCTTTCCACCTGCTCCTCGTGGATGCGATTGCTTGCGCCCATTTCTCGCCAGGCAACCTCACAGTGAGTACAGTGATAGTAAGCAGTCGGCGCGTAGGCAATAATCTCAACCAGTAAAGGCTTGCTCATAACCATACTCCTGCAGAATAAAAACGCCAGAGAGCATCCCATTGCTCAATGGCGTTATATATACCTTTCAGCCGGGGCAATCATCCATTGCCCGGGGCAGGCGCAAATTAAAATTTGTGGAAATTTTGACGAGAGCGACATATTGGACCTCGAACAAATACAACTGGATTGTTACTTGGTTTGTCAGCAGTTCGTCTATAAAGAGATCTGATCAAATTAATTTTACAAATCTCTATTACAAAAGTCAACTGTTTTTTGTAATATTTCGTCAAATCCGCTATGGGGCGGGAGAGAGATTGCTTTGCGCTTTTAGCTCGATCGGTAGTAAGGAAGCGTAGACGAAATCTGCAACTGGTGTTGGGACTCCCAGTTCGCGCCCTCTGCGACCAATCACGCCGATCATTGACTCGATCTCAGTCCGGCGGCCTCCTTCCACATCAAGCTGCATGGAGGCTTTAATGTGAGGAGCGGCATCATCCATAAACTTCAACGATTTCTGAACGACATCCTCATCAAGCACAATTCCCTGCGCACCTGCCAGGGCTTCGACCTCCCGCATCAGGCTGGTGATCATGGCCCGTGTCTGCGGAACCGAACGATAATCACCCATCGGCAGGCGTGTCAGTGATCCTAAACTGCTGGCCGACGAAATAAAGACAAACTTGGTCCAGAGAAGCTTGAGGATATTCTCAGAAATTTCTACTGTAATGCCTGTATTTTTCAACACCTCATAGATGGATTCGATACGCGTTGACCGGCTTCCATCCATTTCTCCGAAGACGATGCGGCGGAATTGGGAGACCTGCCTGATGACTCCCGGCGCTTCCACCGCGGACGAAAGCCAGGTCGCGCCTCCGAGCACATGCTCCATGCCGACGACCTTCCCGATCCGCTCTGCCGCATCGATCCCGTTTTGCAGGCTTAATACTGCCGTCTGAGGGCCCACCGCAGGCCTGATCGCCTCAGCAGCCTCATCCGTGTGGTACGTCTTAACCGAAAACAGGATCAGATCCACGGGCCCGACCTTTGCCGGATCCTCCGTCGCGTTGGCAGGTGAGACGCTGAAATCTCCGTGAACGCTCTTCACCTTCAAGCCTTCATGTCGTATCGCGTACAGATGTGCGCCGCGTGCGATGAAGGTCACATCATTCCCTTGTTGAGCCAGCAAGCCACCATAATAGCCACCTACTCCGCCGGTCCCCATAATAAGTATTTTCACGTCCTGCCTCCTTATCTCTACTCTCAAGCAATATAACCCCAAAATCGCTCAAATGATTTCAATCTTTTCTTCAATCACATCCCCATCCGTCCAATTGCCTTCCACCCATTTTGCCACATTCTGCAACGCGGACTCAAGATGCCCGCGCTCATTCCCAACCATTGCACAGGCAATAACCGTCTCCTGCCATTTATCCTGTAAACCCATCTCCGCGACAGAGATATTGAACTCGCGATGCAGACGCGCAATCAGAGGTTTGATGCGTCCGCGCTTTTCTTTGAGGGAAGAGCAGGCGGGGAGGTGGAGATGAATGGTGAGGGTAGCTAACATACTTATTTGGATGTAGTCGCGACTTCAGTCGCTTTTTCAGCGGCTAAAGCCGTTACTACAAATTCTCGTTCTTATTTCATTGCTTCATGCAATTTCTCAACAAGTTCAACAGCATCCTTTTCTTCGCACGAATCATCCCTTACCAGAAAAGCAATGCCGTGTTCTGAAATCTCCTTCGTTCTTGGAACCAGCCACACGTGAAAGTGTGGGACGCCTTCCACCATTGAGACTTGATAAATGCGTTCTGCGTTTGTTAATTGCTTTAACGCCGCAGAGATTCTCTTTGCCAATATGCCATAACTTGCCTGCTCCCGGTCATTGAACTCAGCAAAATCCAAAAAATGCCGCTTTGACTCGATGAATAACGTGCCTAACGGTCCTAGCTTCACCGGCGCGTGGCAGACCTTCCAATGCTCATCCCCATAGATGTATCCGCCCGGAGGAGCGGCTTCCTGTCCGTTGTGTTTGCGGCAGATGAAACAAGTTTCCATAGTATCTACCAGATGATTCCAAGTTGATGACCAATGCCAAGCAAAAGCTACCAAGGCAAATACCAATTGTCAAGATTCCAACACCTTTTGGATGAATGCCATAAAGGCCACAGGCCACAAATAAAGCCGCATACAAGTTTGGTACATACATAAGAGGGGAAGTCCCGATTGTCTCGATCCACCAGTAATTGAAAGGGTTGGCACAATTATCGTTTGGTATAAGCATCACCAAGGCCATGATCATAAGTCCAATTATGGCAGGAAGTTTCAGTGGGCTAAAAATGTAAAGGCCAGCCAAAACGCTACATGCTATGAACCCAGCAGCGGCGATAGCATAGTTGACTTTCAGAACTGAATCCAGCGCAGGAAGTATCGAGAAAGTATTGGGGTGAAATGGATAAAACCCATGAACAGATGCGGTGCAGATAAATGAAAGTAGCATAAACGTCCAAAGGTAAACAGATTGCTTGCTTGTCAGCAGGTCGGTATGATGTTCTATTTTCGACGCTTGTAAAACGAAATACAGACTTAGAGTAATCAAAATGATAATTACCAAAATAAAGCTTGGCACAAACCATACAGGAAAAATATCAGAGTCTCGTACTAAATCAAATGCTGCTTTGACCGACAAAACGCAGGCTGAGACAAAAATAGTCATGAGAAGAATTTTTATTGTGTTGGCAGTGTTAAACAAATAAACTTTCGACATAGTCGAGTTCATAGTTTCTCCTGTTTGAATCTGCAAAAAAGCTCCTACTTGATTGAGGTATAGAGTTGTTCCAATTCGCGTTGTGTTATTGTCTCCTGAACCATGATTTACGAATTACCAATTACGTTTTACAATCCCTCGCATGACTGACATCGAAATTGCCTACAACAAAACCCTCGACTACCTCTACTCCTTCGTAGATTATAGCCTGAAACATATCTCTGAGCTTGCCAAGGCAGAGTTCAACCTTGACCGCATGTTCGCGTTGATGGAGGAACTTGGGAATCCGCATACGAAATACTCCATCATGCACGTGGCAGGGACGAAGGGCAAAGGCTCAGTCTGCGCGTTGTGTGCGTCTGCGCTGCAGGCGGCGGGGTATAAAACGGGTTTATATACCTCTCCGCATTTACTGGATTACACAGAGCGCATTCAAATCAATGGGGAACCAATTGCTCATGAGCAATTGGTCGAGTTAGTTGAAGAAATCAAACCGACCGTCGCGAAAATCCCCAAGCTGACAACATTCGAGATCACAACCGCGATTGGATTTCTGGCATGTGCAAAAAAGAACGTGGATGCTGCCGTCTTCGAGGTCGGTCTAGGGGGGCGGCTGGATGCGACGAATGTGGTCACGCCGAAGGTATCGGTCATCACGTCGCTGTCTTACGATCATATGGCAGTGCTGGGAGATACACTTGCCGAGATCGCGGGGGAAAAGGCGGGCATTATCAAAGAGGGCATACCTGTCGTTTCATCCCCACAAAAGGAAGAGGCGTTACAAGTCTTGGAACGTGTAGCCAAAGAGAAAAAGTCCCCCTTTATTTTGGTAGGCAAAGACGTAAAGTTTGAACGGTTAACGTCATCATTGGATGGACAATCCCTGCATATTACAGACGACCTGCGGCCTTCGACACTAGATGTTCAACTACCGTTATTAGGTCTCAACCAAATTGAAAACGCGGCCACGGCTTATGTTGCTTTGAAAACAAGCGGATTGGAAATTTCAGATGAAGCTATTAAGAAAGGTTTTGCTGAGGTAAACTGGCCCGCCCGCTTCCAGGTTGTGCGACGCGAGCCGCCTGTAGTAATTGACTCAGCCCACAACAGAGATTCTGCTTTACATTTGCGTGAGACCCTCGATGAAAACTTTCCCGATAGACCTGTTATCATGGTATTCTGCGCCTTGGAAGACAAGGATATTCCAGGGATGTTGGAAGAGCTTGAACCGCGGCTGGAACGGGTTGTGGCGACCCGCGCAGATCATCCTCGAGCGCCAGCAGCCGAGTGGATTGCGGAACAGGTGAGGAAAGTCGGTATCCCGGTGGAGACGGTAACACCTGTAGCATCTGCTTTGGAGCGGGCCCTGGAATTGGCAGGTGAACAAAAACTTGTTTTGTCTACTGGCAGTGTCGCATTTGCAGGTGAAATCAGCGCGGCCTGGCAAAAGAGAACAAGATAAAACTCAAGATCCAATAACTCATCATCGTACGCGCGCTCGAGTCTGAGAAAATTTTCCAGCTGGCGAAACAGGCCGGGGTGGAGACCGAAGCGGTAAGTCCTGTCGAATCCGCGTTGGCGCGCGCTGGAATTAACCGAAAAAGATGGTAGCATTGTGTTATCTGCAAGTTCGATGTTCGTGAATGCGGAAGTTATGATGGTATGGAATAAAATGTCCCTCACGCCCAACCCCTCTCCCACCGGGAGAGGGGCGAAGGGGTGAGGGGAGGAAAAAGATGAATCATCCGAAAGAATGGAACGAAGAAGAAGACAATTTTGACCTAACCCTCTCACAACGCACAGAGGAGTTATATCGCATCCCCAACATGGAGATGAATGAAGAGGGGCTGATCGAAGCCGCCGTATTGCCTTTGCGCGACCTCGTCGTTTTTCCGCGCATGGTCTCGCCCATCTTTGTGGGCCGCGCCGGTTCGCTGATCGCCGTACAGGAAGCGCAGCGGAAGGATCAAACAGTGATCGGCCTCACGCAGCACGACCCAGAAATTGATCAACCCGGCGTTGGTGATTTTCTGCCGGTCGGCGTGGAGCTGGCGGTTGGTAGGTTGCTGCAGATGCCGGATGGCTCGCACTCTGCCCTTGTGCAGGGACGCCGCCGCGTGGAGGTTGTGGAATTCATCCGCACCTCACCCTATCTTGTGGTGCGAGCCCGCGTCATTCTGGAGCCTCAGGCTGCGGACCGTCAGACCCAGGCTCTTATGCGTTCGGCATTGGACCTGTTCGAGCGCTGCGTCCAGCTCGACCGCTCGATCCCCGAAGAAGCTCATTTGTTTGCTCTAAATATCTCCGAGCCAGGCTGGCTGGCGGATATGATCGCCACATCGCTTGCGCTGAATTACGAAGCCAAACAAAGCCTGCTGATGTTGTTCGAGCCGCGTGGACGGTTGCAAGCACTGAACAAGATCCTGGCGCAGGAAGTGGACGTGCTCGAACTGGAAGACGAGATCCATTCGCGCGTGCAGAGCGAAGTGGATAAGAGCCAGCGCGAGTATTATCTGCGCGAGCAGATGCGGCAAATCCAGAATGAATTAGGTGAAGGCGATATCTTCACACGCGATGTGAGCGAGTTGAAGAAAAAAATCGATGCCGCGAATCTACCCGATGAACCAAAGCTTGTTGCTCTGAAAGAAATCGAGCGGCTTAATCAAATGCCGCCGATGGCGCCCGAAGTAGGCATCATCCGCACATACATTGATTGGATCGCGGACCTGCCCTGGTCGAACTCGACACCCGACAATCTGGATGTGAAGAATGCGGCAAAAGTCCTGGAACGCGATCATTACGGGCTCAAGAAAGCAAAGGAGCGTATCCTTGAATATATCGCAGTGCGTTCGCTGAAACCAAAGAAGGAACGGCAACCCATCCTTTGTTTTGTAGGCCCTCCCGGTGTTGGCAAGACCTCACTTGGACGTTCCATTGCTGAATCGCTCGGGCGCAAGTTTGTGCGCGTGTCATTGGGGGGCGTGCGCGATGAAGCTGAAATCCGCGGCCATCGCCGTACGTATATCGGTGCGCTTCCTGGCCGCATAATCCAGACGATGAAGCGGGCGGGCACAGCCAATCCGCTGTTTATGCTGGATGAAATTGACAAGCTATATTCTGATTTTCGCGGTGATCCCGCCTCCGCCATGCTCGAAGTGTTGGATCCGGAGCAGAACAATGCCTTCAGTGACCATTATCTGGAAATGCCGTTTGATCTTTCGCGAGTTATGTTCGTGACGACGGCGAACACGTTGAGCACGATCCCGCCTGCGCTGCTCGACCGCATGGAGGTGATCGAGTTCCCCGGATATATCGAAGAGGAGAAACTCGAGATCGCGACCCGCTATTTGATCCCGCGTCAGATCGATGAAAATGGGATTGATCAACTCCATATTGTGTTTGAGCCCGCTGCAATCCATCGGATCATCCGTGAGTATACCTATGAGGCGGGCGTCCGCAATCTGGAGCGCGAGATCGGACGCGTATCTCGCAAGGTCGCGCGCATGAAAGCCGAAGGGAGGAAGTATCCGACGACGATCATTGCTGAATCGATTGATAAGTTTTTGGGCCCGCAGCAGGTCTTTCAAACAGAAGCCGAACGGAATGATGAAGTGGGTGTTGTCACCAGCCTGGCATGGACGGAAAACGGCGGTGAGATCATGCCTGTGGAAGTAGCCGTGCTTGAAGGGAAGGGCGGTTTGCAAATGACAGGACAGATGGGTGAGGTAATGCAGGAGTCTGGTCAGGCGGCATTGACCTACATCCGATCGCGTGCATCCCGGCTTGGGATTGAGTTGGATGTCTTCGAGCGTATGGATATTCACGTACACATGCCGGAAGGCGGTATCCCGAAAGATGGCCCGTCTGCCGGAATCACCATGGCGACTGCAATCGTCTCCGCTCTGACCGGGCGGCCCGTGTTCAGGCACGTTGGCATGACGGGCGAGATTACGCTGCGCGGGCGCGTCCTGCCGATCGGCGGCGTGCGCGAAAAAGTTTTGGCCGCCCACCGCGCCGGGCTCAAGACCGTGATCCTGCCTGAAAAGAATATGAAGGATCTGAGCGAGCTGCCCAAGACTGCCAAAGCGGAGCTAAAGATCATCCCTGTTCAACATATGGATGAGGTGCTTCAGATCGCACTTGCTTCAAGGGCAGTTATCGAACCACCGCGGCCGAGGAGACAACCGAAGGAAGAGACTCAGGAAGAGGGTGAATAATGGCCGGAGTTCGAAGTCTCCCGACTTCGGCGTTTCCAAAGTCGGGAGACTTCGGACTCCAAATCACATTTGAAATCGAAACGCAAAACGCAATTCGCGCTTTGCGTTTTTCATGATACGATGCGTTTGGTGAACATTGTGGCCAACTCGCTGCATGGAAAAGTTATTTTGATCACCGGTGCATCATCGGGATTCGGCGAGGATGCGGCGCGTCTTTTTGCAAAAGAAGGCTGCAAAGTGGTGCTTGCCGCACGCCGGCTCGAAAAGTTGCAGGTGCTCGCGGCGGACATTCAGAATCAGGGAGGTGAGGCATTTGCCATCCCCGTCGACCTGAACGAACGCGCCGAGATTGAGTTGATGGTACAAACCGCTCTTGATCTTTATGGAAAGATAGATCTCCTCTTTAACAACGCCGGGTTTGGAGGTGTGAACTGGTTCGAGAAACTCAAGCCTGAACGCCACATTGAAACAATGGTCCGTGTTAATTTGGTCGGTACTATGCTTGTCACGCATGCGGTGCTTCCACATATGCTGGCGCGCCGCGCGGGACATATCATCAACATGTGTTCCGTTGCGGGCCTTATCTCGGCTCCACTTATTACCACATATTCGGCCAGCAAATATGGTGTGCGGGCTTTCACCGACGCGCTACGGCGGGAAGTGGCTCCGTTTGGTATCAAGGTTTCTGGCATCTATCCTGGTCCGGCCGCGACCGAGTTTGGCAGTCAGCTCGAAAAAACGCGCACTCGTGAAACGGTCAACAGGATTATCAACGTGCGTATGAGTTCTGCCTATGTCGCGCGTCGCATAGTGGATGTGGCAAAACGCCCGCGCCGCACGCTTGTTATTCCGTGGTGGTTCCGTGTTATCACTACATTTGATACGCTTTTCCCCATTGTAGTGGATTGGATTCTTTATATATTTTCAAAGAAGAACCATGAAATCGAATAGGTTATTATGTTGCTCTAGCCGCCGTCCTTTGCGGAGCATACCCGCAGGGTGCGGCGGCGACGTTAGCAGAATACGGGCGCCGTCCACAGGATGCTCCGCAAAGGACGGCGCTTTGAGCAGAACCCAATAAGGAGACTCACATGACACAATCCCGTTTTGACAGACTCAACGCCTCACTCCATGCCTCCGACCTAGATGCTGTTATTCTCAATCCGGGTCCCACGCTGACGCATCTCACGGGCCTGCGCTTCCACTTGATGGAACGGCCGGTCGTGCTGTTGTTCGCGAAAGATCAGGATCCAGCCATTGTCTTGCCTGAGCTTGAATTACAGAAGGTTGCTTCCTTGCCTTATAGGCTTCAAGTCTTCCCCTATCCGGAGAACCCGTCAGAGTGGGATAACGCCTTTCGCAAAGCCGCGCAAGCCCTCAGCCTGACGCAAAGCGGCGGGAAGCG
>DASWKT010000193.1:0-10207 GCA_036396515.1 Anaerolineales bacterium
TTAACCCCGCACAGTAGACCCCCTCCGGCGGTTGGCCACCTCCCCCAAATCCGACAGGAAAATTTACTTTGGCGTGAATTCGCTTCATGCCGTATTTGGGGGAGGCAGGGTGGGGGCCAAAACTTATCCCGTATTTCTCAACCCTGCGGCGATGCCGTTGATGGTAATGCTAAGAACCTCTCGAATCGATTCGGCCTCCTCACTCTCGGGATCAGGCAAGGCGCGTATGCGGCGCAACATTTCCACTTGAATGTAATTCAACGGGTCCACGTAGGGATTACGCAATTGCACGGCATTCTGTGTCACCGGTTCGGCATCCAGCAAGTTGGCGTGGCCACTAATGGATAGGACCGCCCCTCGAGTCCGGTCGTACTCTGCTCGGATGGTGTCAAAGATTTCATTTGCCAGCGACTCATCAGGGACCAGATCCACATAGAGTGAAGCAATATCCATATCCGCCTTGAGCAGGGACATTTCCGTATTATCAAGCATGGTCTTGAAGAAGGCCCAACCACTGTACATCTCACGCAGAAGCGTATTATCTTCAATGGAAGTAAGCGCGGAACCGAGGCTAAACCAGCCGGGCAGATTGAATCGGCTTTGCATCCAGGAGAACACCCAGGGAATGGCGCGGATTTTGGTTACTTCACTGCTCGGCCCGCGCGCCGCGGGACGTGAGCCAATATGCATTCGTTTGATCTCATCAAGCGGAGTCGCTGACTGCCAAAACTCAATGAAGCCAGGAGTTTCATAAACTAGCCCGCGATATAACTTATGTGCTGTCCCAGACATTTGATTCATCGCGACGCGCCAGGCAGAGGGAACCTCAGTCTTGGCTTTTGCAGGAGACGAGGCCAACAGCACTGCATGGACGATTTGCTCGAGATGGCGATGGGCGAGCTCCGGATTGGAGTAACGGGCGGCAATCGTCTCGCCCTGCTCCGTAAGGCGAAACCGACCATTGATACTGCCTGAAGGCTGGGCACGGATGGCACGATTGGCCGGCCCCCCTCCTCGCGCAGTTGTACCGCCGCGGCCATGGAAGATCGTAAGTGTGATCTTATGCTTTTGAGCGACCTTCGCAATGTTTTCCTGCCCTTGATATAGCGACCAGTTTGCCATGACATACCCGCCATCCTTATTGCTGTCCGAATATCCGATCATTACCATCTGTTCATCCCCACAAGTACTAAGAAGCTCACGGTAAATTGGCAGCCTAAATAGATTCTCCATAATGGACGGTGCGGCACGCAAGTCTTCTATCGTTTCAAAAAGCGGCACAATTTGCAGGCCCTTATCACAATGGGTCCAGCGCGCAAGCAACAAAACGCTCAACACATCGGCTGCAGAGCGGCACATGGAAATGACGACCGGTCCTAATAATTCCGCACCATAAACGTCGCGCACCCGCGCGACCAGTTGGAATAATGACCAGGTCTCAGCCGTAGCCGGAGTCACGCCCGGGTGCGCCGAAAGGTCGGGCAATGGATCAGACAGCAGTTTCGTCAGAAGCGAGAGCCTCTCATCATCCGGCATTTCTTCAAAATCCGGAGCGATTTCCAGGGCACGCAGTGTTTCAGCGAGCGCAGCGTTATAGCGGGATGATTCCTCGCGAATATCCAGCCGCATGGCCTGCAACCCAAAGATATGCAGTTGATGGCGGACTTTTTGTAGTTCGTCCTGCGTCAACGAAGCCGGCAGGCTTTCAGCAATGAGATCGATCGGTTCAAGTAAATCTTCCAGCTTGATGCGGGCCTGATGCGGCGTACGCTCAAGCAGGCGAGCAGTCATCTCATCACGTGAGGCTTCGGCCAGGTCTGCCGCCAGCAGGGAAAGCACTAGCCGGTACGGTTCTGTGGCGTAACGTTCTTCAATATAGGCAATATGCGGCGGAAGCGGACGGCGCGCCTCGATCCACCCCGTGAGTTCAGGTGAAGGCGGCAGGCGATCACTGCTGATGCTCAGACGGCGCGCCAGATCCTGCAAAGTGCGGCGGTGACTTTCCACTGCCAGGCCGCGATGCAAGCGGAGTGTCTCAGCTGTGACCACATGAGTTACATTGGGATTGCCATCGCGGTCGCCGCCCATCCATGAGGCAAGGTTAAGCCAGCTTGAGGCTGGCTTAACTCCGGGGTAGTGGGCAGCGAGCGCGTATTCAAGGTCACTATAAAGAGCAGGCAGGGTATCCCAAAAGACAGTTTCCACAAAATACAATCCGGTGCGCACTTCATCGGTGACGGCCGGACGGGCGGTGCGGTCACGATCGGTCAGCCATAAACCCACCACCTCAGCATGAATTCCCGAACGGGTTTCCTCCTGCTCGCGCGGCGGGAGACGAAGGCTCGAAAGATGATTGAGCAGGCGTGCCAGCCGCTGAAGTTTTGAAATGACCGTGCGGCGGCGCGACTCTGTCGGATGCGCAGTGAGCACCAGCTCAATCGAAAGGTTTTCGAGCAGGGCTTGTATATTCTCAGAGCCGACCCCATCCTTCTTCAGCTTCGCAATTGCCTCACCTACCGATTCATCGAGCGGTTTGGGGGAAATAATACTTTCGCGTTCGCGCAGTTGTTCGACCCGATAATATTCTTCGGCAAGGTTGATCAGATCAAAATAAGTGGTGAAAGCAGCCGAAACGCCGCGCGCGGTATCGATATCCAGCGCGTCGATCTCAGCCTCAAGCTGTTTCGCCGCTTCGACATTCCCGCCCCTGCGTTCTTTCGCTGCGGCACGGATGCGCTCTTCCGTAGCAAACAACTCTGGTGACTCAAGTTCGCCAATCACCTCCCCAAGAATGTCGCCCAATAAATGGATAGCACCAGAAAGATCCATGCGAGAAGTATAACCAAAAAATCCGCGCTGAACAGGTATCACCAAAATGGAGTCCGAAGTCTCCTTACTTCGGTGGCACGGCTACCCCCGTCAGAAGACTTTGCACTCCGGTGGGCGAAAGATATTCGGAATAAATCCGCCACGCGATTGCTCACGCCGCCGTCCTTCGCGCACGCCGCAAAGCGGCAGTCCCCGTAGGGGGCGGCGGCGATTACTAAGTGCTCCCAGTGCCGAGGACGGCGCTGGGAGCACAGTTTGAAGTAGCAAGATATTCGAATTGCATTAACCACGCTGTATAATAGGGCCAGCCCCATTAGGGATATCCCATCCAAAGGAGTGCATGCATGTATCGAACTGATATGTATGAAGGCCTGTTGGCAGAGACAATCACATTTCCCGGCGCGAACGGCGAATGGATAAACGCCTATTTTGCGCGCCCGCTGGGAGCAGGTCCATTCCCTGCCATGGTATTGGCGCATCACATGCCTGGCTGGGATGAGTGGTATCGCGAAGCGACGTACAGATTCGCGCATCACGGATACGTCACGATCACACCCAACCTTTATTTTCGCGCAGTCCATGGCACGCCTGAAGATGTGGCTGCCAAAGTCCGCGCGGATGGGGGCATCCCTGATGAACAGGCTGTCGGCGACCTTGCCGGGGCAATGCACTTTGTTCGTTCATTGCCGTATGTCAATGGCAAAGTAGGGATATTTGGCACATGCTCGGGCGGCAGACACGCCTATCTGACAGCCTGTCGCGCCTCGGGCTTTGACGCCGTTGTGGAGTGTTGGGGCGGAGGCGTTGTGATGTCCCAGGACCATCTGGATGAAAAACATCCTGTCCCACCGCTCAACTACACCAAAGATCTTCTCTGTCCTATATTAGGGTTGTTCGGCGAAGAGGATAGCAGTCCCAGTCCGGAGCAGGTGGCACAGCATGAAGCTGAACTCAAGAAACATGGCAAGCAGTATGAATTCCACATGTACCCCGGAGCTGGCCATGGATTCTTTTACTATCATCGTCCCAGCTATCGCCAGGCACAGGCAGTGGATGGCTGGGAAAAGATCTTTGCGTTTTTGGAAAAAAACTTAAGACCCTAAAGGTTTCCTCCGATCAGGTTTTTAAGTTGATCTGGGAGCTGCCATCAATCAGGGTCACTGATTTTCAGGGCAAAAAACCTTTAGGGTCTGATTAAGAAAGGAACAAAGCTATGTGCACAATGATCGTTGAAAAAGTTAAAATTGATGGCAGTGGTAAAGGGACGAGTGGCTGGTTCGAGCTTGAACAGGCAAACGTGTCTTACGATCACCCATTTAATGCTCCTATGGAACATGCGTTGAACATTGATTTTGTGAACGAGTCACAGGGACCCGCGGCCCGCGTCGCTGTTGAGTTGAGCGAACAAGCCGCGCGCGATCTGGTTCAGACGATTCTCACGGTGCTCGATCAGGCGCAGGCGGGCGGACATTTACGGTCATGACAATGTAATAACGACTTCAGTTGCTGCTACATTGTCATAAGGAGAAGCGCGATGTCAGAACAACGTCCAAAGGTAAGCATCCCTGATACGGAAGTGCGCAGCCTGAAATCCTCTCTTAACGGAGATGAATACAAAATCTTCGTCGCCCTGCCAGCCGGTTACGCCGATAGCGACAAAACATACCCCACTCTTTATGGGTTAGACCCGCATTGGACGTTTGGAATGACCTCAGAGATCACTCGACTGCTTGCATTCGGCGAGGAGTTGCCTCAACTCATCCATATCGGAATCGGGTTTTCGGGGACTGATAAAGACGCCGAATCCTATCAAATGAAGAATTATGTGCCGAGGGGGCATTTGCATGAGCCTGGTTCAGGGGGCGCTGAAGACTTCCTGCGCTTCATCCGTGAAGATTTGATCCACGTTATAGGTTCGGAATATAGGGCTGATCCTGCAGATAGATGTTTCATGGGCTCCTCATTAGGAGGCATATTTGGGCTATATTCCCTATTTCGACACCCTGACACATTTCAACGTTACATTATTGGCAGCCCATGGATGGAAGGCGATAACCCACATGCACTCAAGTTTGAAACTGAGTATGCCACCAACCATCCAGACTTGCCTGCCCAGGTTTTTATCGGTGCAGGTTCGCTTGAACCGGAATTCGTGGTAAACAATCTATTGAAGCTGGAAAAGGCGTTCCAGAACAGAAACTATCCCAACCTGCGACTCCAGACTCACATCTTTGAAGGCGAGACACATCTATCCGTTCTTCCCTATAATATCAGCAGAGGACTCAAAGTGGTTTATGAGTGAGGGCGATTATCCCTTCAACATCTCATCGTGATTGTCCTCTTCGTCCTCGGGCCGCGCGACCGGAGCGAGCGGGGGCATTTCAAGGATCGAATTCAAGCCAAAGTGCTGTAAAAATTCAGGGGTCGTCGAATATAAAATCGGTCTGCCAGGTCCATCGGCGCGGCCAGATTCCAGGATCAACCCCTTATTCAACAGACTCTTCATCATACTATCGCTGTTCACGCCGCGGATCGAGTCGATCTGCGGGCGGGTGACCGGCTGCTGGTAGGCGATGATCGCCAATGTCTCCAGCGCGGCGCGGCTGAGATGAGTAGTTGCCTCCAGGCCGAGAAAACGCTCGATCAACTCGGCAAGCTGCGGTGCGGTGGTCAATTGGACGCGGCCCGCGTGTCGCTGCAGACGCAGGCCGCGGGTCGCGAGCGAAGCGCCAAGTTCGTTGAGTCCGCGTTCGACGACGGAGGGAGCCACATCCAGCGCGACCGCTAATTGCGCAGGTGCCACAGGTTCCGCAGCCACGAAGAGTAGCGCCTCCAGTTTTACGGAAAGTGACAATTCAGTCTCGGAATTTTCCCCTGAGAAAGGTTGAGAGTCGCTCATGCTATAATTGCTCCGTTCAAACCATGTCACCCTGAGCGCAGCGAAGGGTCTCCCCAAGTGTGAGGAGATTCTTCGCCGCTTCGCGGCTCACGCCGTGACATAAAATTTTGTGAGAGAGATGAAAATAAATAGACTAGGATTACCATTTTTTTTACTGAGCCTCGTCATTACCTCACTTGCATGCACCATATTCGTTGGCGGACCGGATTACTCGAGCCTTCCACCGATCCCCGTTTCTGCCGAAGCCGCTGAAAGTATTAAGGAAGAACTGAGACGAGCATTTGAAGCCGGAGCGCAGACTGGTGTTATAACCATAAACATCACCGAACCACAAATCACGTCCTATTTGGCTGCACGTCTGCAAACGGATCCAGGCCTGCAACAATCCGATAAAAAACCGCTGATGACCGAGCCACAAATTTATTTGCGTGATGGTCAAATGCAGATCTACGGCAAATCGCAACAGGGAATATTCACTGCCAACATTGGTATCATCGTCACTGTGGGCGTGGATGCAGCCGGCCAGACGCTGATCGAGATCACCTCAGCCGATTTTGGTCCCTTCCCCGCACCGGACGGATTGAAGGATGCCATTACAGCCATGGTCAGAGAAGCCTACACAGGCTCAATTGGTCCTGTGGCCACAGGCTTGCGCATCGAAGCCATTTCCATCGCAAATGGCCTCATGACGGTTACAGGACGCATCAGATAGCGCACGGATTATACAATACTTCGCGCCGAGCGCCATTGAACACTATGCCACGCATCTCTCAAAACCTTCTCCTGCTCGCTGTTCTCATGGCGTTCCACCTGCTGGTTAGCTGCCGCTCTCCGCAAGTGACCGGTGAAGATATCACCATCACGATCAACGCGGACGGTGAAGCGCGCAATGTGACCGTCCCTGCCGGGAGCACGGTGAGCCAGGCATTGGGATCCGCTGGCATTACGATCGGGGAACTGGATCAGACGGACCCGCCTCCTTACACCGTCCTGAGCGATGGGGACTCGGTTGATCTGAGGCGCGTCGAAGAGATATTCGAGACCGAAGAACAGATCATTCCCTTCGAGAGACAGGTTGCACGCAATGAGTCTTTGCCCGAGGGTGAAACGCGGCTCGTACAGGCGGGCGTAAATGGATTGCAGGAATTCACCTATCGCCGCGTGCTCGAAGATGGGGAAGAGATCAGTAGAGCCGTCGTCAAATCTGTCATTCTGCAGGAGGCGGTTCCGGAGATCGTGATGATCGGGGCGCAGTCATCCTTTGCGCCGTTGCCGATGCCCGGCAAACTGGCTTACCTTGCGGGCGGCAACGCCTGGATCATTGACACATCCACAGCCAATCGCACCGCGCTGGTTACGACCGGCGACCTTGATGGGCGCATCTTTGAACTTTCACCGAATGGGGGCTTCCTGATCTTCACCCGCAAGTCAACCAAGCCTGCAGATCAGGAGATCAATACGCTCTGGGCAGTGCGGACGGACGGCGGCCAGCCGATCAGCACAGGCATCGCGAATGTTGTCCACTTTGCTGATTGGATCCCCAATACGAATTCGATTGCCTACTCCACGGTGGAACCGCGCAGCACCGCGCCTGGCTGGCAGGCAAACAACGATCTGCATCGTTACAGCATCTCCACACGAGAAAAAAGAAGGATATTGGATGCCAGCAGCGGCGGCGTATACGGCTGGTGGGGCATGACCTTCGCCTTCTCATCCGATGGACGGCTGGCCTACGCGCGCCCGGACGGCATTGGCCTTGTTGACCTGGATGGAAAATATCTGAAGCCATTATTGGACATTGTCCCGCTTAACACTCACAGCGACTGGGCTTGGCTGCCTGCTCTGGCATGGGGTGCGGATGGGAAGAATCTTTATTTTGTTTCACATGCTCCGCCGCCGAGTCTGGTCAGCGAAGAAGATTCGCCCTACTTCGATATCAGCGCAGCATCCTTCGAGAACAATGCCAGCGTGCAGATCATTCAGCAGACAGGTATGTTCGCTTACCCATCTGTTTCACCATTGCAACCAAGCTCAAGGGAACGGGGATATCAAATCGCCTACTTGCAGGCGATCTTTCCCTCCCAAAGTGAGACCAGTCGTTACCGCGTCGTGGTGATGGATCGAGACGGCTCGAACCACCGCGCAATTTTCCCTGCGAATGATGCGCCGGGCCTCGAGCCGCAGACTCCGGCCTGGGCGCCGGATGCAATTGAGGGCCAGTCAGGAGATTTCATCGCCGTTGTCTATCAAGGTAATCTCTGGCTGGTGGATAGCGGAAACAGCCAGGCCTATCAAGTGACAGGCGATGGACTTGTCACAAGGATTGATTGGAAGTAAATTCCCCTCTCCCTGCCTCTCCCAAAATGGGAGAGGGGTAAGTGGTGAGGGTCATAAAAAAAGGAAATCATAATGCGCATCTTGATCACCGGAGCAGCCGGGTTTCTCGGCTCACACTTAAGCGACCGCCTTCTTACCGAAGGGCATGAGGTCATCGGGTTGGATAATTTCGTCACAGGCAACCCGGGAAATATCGCTCACCTGATTGGGAATGAAAAATTCTCATTCCACAAGCACGATGTCTCGAACTATATCTTCGTGCAAAACAAGGTGGATGCGGTGCTGCATTTTGCATCGCCTGCCAGCCCGAACCCGCAATCGCCATCGGGATATTTCAACCTTCCCATTCAGACGATGAAAGCCGGAGCGCTGGGAACCCATAACTGTCTCGGCGTTGCGCGTGCAAACAATGCGCGCTTCCTGCTAGCCTCCACCAGCGAAATTTATGGCGACCCGCTTGTCCATCCACAGACTGAGGAGTACGCCGGAAATGTAGACCCCGTGGGTCCGCGCGCCGTCTATGACGAGGCCAAACGATTTGCCGAATCCTTGACAATGGCCTATCACCGCGCCCATGGCGTGGACACGCGCATTGTGCGCATTTTCAACACGTATGGTCCGCGCATGGATTTGGAGGACGGCCGCGCCTTGCCTAACCTGCTCAAGCAAGCCTTGCTCGGCCAGCCGCTGACCGTTTACGGCGATGGCAGCCAGACACGCTCGTTCTGCTACGTAGACGACCTGGTGGAAGGCATCGTCACCTTACTCTATTCAAACGAGCATCTGCCGGTCAACATCGGCAACCAGCACGAAATGACCATCCTGCAATTCGCGGAAACGATCAACCGTATTGTAGATAACAAGGGTGGTATCACCTATGTCAAGGACGCGCGCAGCGTGCGCGACCCGCAGCAGCGCCAGCCGGATATTAGGCGCGCGCGGACGATATTGAAATGGGAACCCAAGGTGAGCCTGGAGGAAGGACTCCATAAGACCATTCCATACTTCAAACAAAAACTGGGGCTTGGATGATCTTGAGTGAAAATAAGGAACGGCTGCGCTTCCTGAAGTTTGCAGTTGTTGGAGCAGTCGGGTCGGCGCTTGACTTCGGGATCATGAACATCCTGACCCATTTCATCAACATGCGCCTGGTGTTTGCAGGCACAATATCCTTTATTTGCGCGGTCATCAACAACTTCACAGGCAACCGGTTCTGGACCTATCCCGAATCGCGTTCCCGTCCCCTCCCGCACCAGTTGGGGATGTTCTTTGTTGTGAATGCCGCAGGCATTGCGATCCGAATCCCAATTCTGCATTTTGTTGAGCCTCCCATGGCAAGCGCATTTGAGAGTATGACACACCTTTCTCATGCCTCCTCCGAGATCCTTGCAAAGAATGCAACTCTCGGGTTTGCAATTGGGGTTGTCATGCTTTGGAACTATTTTGTAAATCGCTATTGGACGTATAATGATATAGAGTAGAAGTCCTTCAAGGTGACAGTCACTTTTTGTTGCTGTTTCCTTCGGGGTAACGTGGGCCGAAGTGACTGTCACCTGCTGTTAACCAAAGGGTACAGATTATGCCACAGCAACATCGTATTATCCCCATTTATAACTCTCGAGGCGAAGTAGATGCAATTTTAGTCTTCCCTTATCTGTTCAACCGCAACGGGGAATGGATCGGCTGGGTCACCCCGAGACGGGAAGTCTATTCGGTGATGGGACACTATGTGGGAATGCTGACGAACGACCCCCGCATTGTGCGCAACCGCTCGGGGGACGACCTCAGGCCACGCCTCAAGCCGCCTTCTCACCCCGGGCGGATCATCCTGCCTGCCACGCTGCCATTAGCCCCACTGATGAAGGAGCTCACCCACAGCATGGTTGATGTGCTCTCCGAGGAACCGGAACGCTTGCACACCATAGATAGCGGCGAGCTGCGCGAGGATCTGGATTAATTACCGGGGGATAGGCAGACCCTCGGCGAGCAAACATTAGATACCTTAGAGACTGTTTCTTAAAGACTCTTTGGGACACGGACGCCACGGATTTCACTGAGTTTCGCGGAAAAAACCGTAATAAAAAGGCTCCTTTCCGTGGTTTCCGCGAAATCCGTGTACGAAAAAGAAGGCAATAACAACTT
>DASWKT010000194.1:0-10897 GCA_036396515.1 Anaerolineales bacterium
AGACAAGTATATTTGGGGCTAGGTGGCTTCTTCATCTAACAGTCATAAGCAAAGCAATGAATTCAAAAGGGCCTCGGAAGTATAAATGCCCGAGGCCTTTTTCTTTTGATAGTAGTGCTATACTTGATGGGGTTAAACTTTTCTCCCCACACCATAATGCCCCAAATTAATTGATGGAGTTTTAAAGTGTCATTATCCATGCATGAGACGCTTAGTTTGTCGAACCTAGACAATCCGGAAATTCGTGCGGATCCCTATCCCTTCTACGCCCAACTCCGCTCCCAAGACCCGGTGCATTGGGATGAGATGCTGGGCTTTTGGGTACTTACCCGCTATGCAGATATCTCCTCTGTGTATGCTGACGCGCGTTTCTCGCGAGCACAGGGACTCCGGCGCGGCTTCGAGCGGCTGCCGGAGGCCGAACAGAGAATCGCTGAGCCGGTATATCGCACATTTTCCAAGACAATGTTCTATTCCGACCCTCCGTACCACACACGCTTGCGCGGGCTGGTTAACAATGCATTCACACCAAACGCCGTGGAACAAATGCGCCCGCACGTTCAGCGGATGGTGGATAGTTTGCTGGATGCTGTGCAGGCCCAAGGGGAAATGGATGCGATTCAGGATCTGGCTCATCCTTTGCCCGTCCTGGTCATCAGCCAAATGCTGGGACTTCCGGCTGAGGAACGCGGACGCTTCAAGCAATGGTCGGACGATCTCTTCGCAATCCTGGGAAGTGTCCCCCACGCTCCGGAGGCGATGGAACATGCTTCACGGAGTCTGGCCGAATTGACGGATTATCTCACCGCGTTAAGCCATTCACGCCGCCAAAAGCCCCAGAATGATTTGATAAGCGCACTGGTAGGGGTTGTGGAAGAAGGCCAGCGGCTGACCCAGGAAGAACTCATCGCCAATGTTACGATCCTTCTGAGTGCCGGTCACGAGACAACCAGCAACCTGATCGGCAACGGTCTCCTGGCATTGTTGCGCAATCCCAATCAAATGCAAATGCTGCGTGAGCATCCCAAGCTAGTCGCCTCTGCGGTCGAGGAGATGATGCGCTATGACAACCCGGTGCAGATCGCGTACCGTTCGGCCGCAGAAGATGTTGAGATCGGTGGCAAGTTTATTCGCAAGGGACAACTGGTCAATTCGATTCTGGCTGCGGGGAATCGCGATCCGGAACGTTTTTCCGAGCCAGATGGATTCGATATCACACGGGATGAAGGACGCCATCTGGGGTTTGGTCTCGGCATCCATTTCTGCATCGGCGCGCCGCTTGTCCGGCTCGAGGCTCAGATTGCTTTCAGCACAATCCTGCGTCGTTTTCCAGAGTTACATCTGGCAACTGAAAATTTGGAATGGCAGGAGCATCCAATTTTCCGTGGCGTCAAATCGTTGCCCCTGACCTTCTAAATCCACGTTACTTTGGCAATCCCTGGCGAATCTGCTGTTCAGTGAAACGAGTGCTTGGAGCAAGATCTTTTGGCAGCATCTGGCTGTCTGGTAAAGGTTTGCTTATCCCATCGGCCAGCATTTGAACTTGTGAGGCGGATATCAGCGGTTTCGGCATTCGCGCAGAGACCCAGGCGAGCAGGCGTTGGGCGAAAACCGGAAAGGGTAAGACCAGAAGAAACCGTTTGCCCATGGCTTTGGCAATCCGGCGGGCGGCGGAGCTGAAGGGAAACTCCTCGGGGCCAATAACCGCCACCGTTTGATTCGTGAGCCGGTCATCCGTCAGGGCAGCGTGGATGACACTCACGAGGTCCTCCACAGCCACCAGGCGGACAGTCCGCTCGCGCAATCCGACCGTCGCAAAGACAGGCAGCCTGCGGAGGAGGTGCCCAAGATTGTTGAGTAGATGATCTCCCGGCCCGTAAACAAGCCCAGCTTTGAGAATTGTGTAATCCAACGCAGACCGCCGAACGATTTCCTCACCCTCCCATTTTGTCCTGTGATAAGCAGAGCGTATGTCAGGGCGGGCATGTAAGTAACTCACCAGTACGAATTTTTTAACGCCAGCTTGCTGGGCAGCAGTTATAGCAGATTGCGCACCTTCAACATGCACCTGCTGGAAGGTCTGGGAACTGTCCTGGCTAGTTCCAGCACATTGCACGACGGCTGTGCACCCCGCAAAGGCCTGGGTTAACGCGGCCGTATCGGTGACATCCGCACGCACAAAGGTGAGGTTGTCATTCGAGCGTATTTGTTCCCCGCGGGTATAGAGGCCACGCGCGATGAGCACAACCTGATGACCTCGCGTAACAAGGTCTTGTGCCAAATGCCTGCCGATAAAGCCAGTTCCACCGGTAATTGCAATTTTCATAGCTGAAAACTCTCTAATGCCAGAATGCTGGCATGAAGATTCGCAGAAGGTTATCGACAAGTATGCCAAGGATGTACAGGGCGCCGAACAAACGGATGTGCCTTAATTGGGGAGTGGAGAACCAACGCGGCCAGAGGGCAAATCCCGGCGGCGCTTCTGTGGGACGGGGTTTGCTCAGCAATTTGATCACACCCCAGGCTCTGCCCCATGCGAGGAAGACGATCAGCACGGCCGGCGTAAAGAAGCGCGCGACAAAGACCAAATAGAGGATGATCGCATAAGCCAGAATCAGGGCGGAAATATTCACGTAGCGCGCGGCCCGCTCACCGATCCGGACCGGAAGCGTTTTCACGCCCTTTGCCTTATCTGCAGGGATCTTATCAACGTGTTTGCCCCAGTTGAAACTTCCAAAGCCGAGGCCAAAAGCCAATCCGGTTAGAGCCACGTATCCGAGATTTGTAGTCACGCCTCCGGCAAGGATCGTATAAACTCCGGGAATAAGGATCAAGCCCCAGTTGATATAAATAAGCAATTCACCCACCCCCAAATATTTCAACGGATAAGCATAGAATGGGATCATCAGTGCGCCAATGGCGAAAAGCCCGATCACGAGCGGAGAAAAAGAGGTATAGATCAGGATAAATACGCCCGCCAGCGTGGCCAGAATTCCTGCGCTCAAAAACCAGCGCAGCCAGTCCTGCTTCGTCCAGAACTTATGCACAAGTGGATGGATGCCATATTGTGGGCGGTAGTAATTGTCTTCGTCTATGCCGCGCGTGAAGTCAATGTAGTCATTCAAAAGGTTTTCTGTGCTATGAGCCAGGAATAAGCCGATCGTCATAATTAGCCAGGGCAGCCAGGAAAAATGCCCATCGCGCCAGGCCAGAAGCCCCGCGATCACACAGGCAAATACCGTAAGTTGTGTCACGGTCCCGCGTGTAGCGATCAACCACTTGGTGATGAAGTCCAGGGCATCCCACTCTTTTTTCTCCTTCAACTTGATGGGCCGCTGTAGGGCCGTCAGCCACATCCCCAAATTGGTGCTCATAGGTTCTCTCCTTTTCCTTATATCTCTTGCCTGCCCCTATGAGTGATTACTCTGTATATTTCTTATACAATTTTTCCCAGCCTGCAAGTGAACCGGCTACGTAAAAGATGTTCATAAGCAAATTGAATATGGGGCCAGGCAGGTTTGCTGGTCGAGCTAGTGCCTGCATGTTCATCTTCTTCATGAAGTACATCATCTTTGGAATGTTGATGCCGTATCTGCGGTCGACATCACAATCATGGGTCAACCCGCCAAAACACTGGAAAGACCTGAAGATATCCAGCCCAGGTCTATATTCAACAATACATGCTAAGACTTCTGATGAGTTGTTGTAGGCAATATGCCTGACCCCGCGCGGGACTGTGACCGTCTGGCCGCTTGTGCCAATTTGTTCCAGATGATTGATCACCACGCGGATCTCCCCCTGCTGGACGTGGAAGATTTCATCCTGATGGACATGAACATGTTCAAAAGGAACATAACCGTCCGGCTGAACAATCCACTCCATGACGTACGCCTCTTCGGTGGAGGAAAGACACCGGAAGGTCTCTTTGGTAACAGGATTGGTAAATGATTGGTACAAATCAATGGCCATAACTGCGGCCCCTTAATCCGTATCCTGCCTGTGACAATTATCCCGCCTTTTCCAGTGCTTTTTTTAAGTTGGCGAGTGTCTCTTCAGCATGTGTCTTGCCTTGCAGGACAAGAATCGGACGTGCGAGCTTCATCAGGCCGGTCAGGGTCAGTTCAAGCCAGAACCTGACCCGGGTGCTGTTACCCATCGGGTCTAGCACATAGCCATCTTTGAATGTAATAGGACCCATCTTACCTCTCATTCCAAGTCGGTTGCCTGGCTCGTATTCTGTAATTTCGTAGGGCAACTCCATTTTTTGACCCAGAAATTGCCGCACCCCGCGAATTGTTGCACCCACTTGTCCCAACGGCCCGGGCGAAGTTTTCTTAAACTCAAGCATGCCCGGCACGAACTTCGCATGATTTTCAGGGATATTCAGGAATGCGAAAATATCCTCGGCGGGTCTATTAATCAGTATGGTTGCTTCAAGTCTGTTTGCCATCTTCCATCCTTCTTTTCGATATCTAAAGTTTTTCTCCATATAAGAACGTTAGGGACCCGAAAAAGGTCATAAAATCCCCAGCTTCACGAACTCGTAGACCGGCTTGCTCGAAAATTTGGGGAAGGTGTCCATCGATATTATCGTTCGCCTCCTCAAAACCATGCAGAAACAGGCCAACCAATTTTCCGTACAACGTACGTGGTTTGCCAAAATCGATTACGTGTAATCGGCCGCCAGGCTTAAGGATGCGATAGAGTTCCCGCGCCGTTTTCCCTTTGTCCGGCGTTTTCAGATGGTGGATCATCAGACTGGACAGTACGCGGTCAAAGGAACCGTCGGGGTAGGGCAAACTGAAGGCCATCCCCTGATCAAAATTAACGGCCATCATCTCCCGAGCGGCTTTCGCGGTCGCAACCTTCAGCATTTGAGGGTCTGCATCCAGGCCAACCACCTCTGCATCTGGCTGTTCCCGCTTGACCATAAGTGCCAATGTGCCCGTCCCACAGCCCAGATCCAAAACGCGGTGACCCGCTTGAATCCCAGCCTGCTCGATCAAGCGGCTCTTGAAACGTATATCCCGTACGACCCAGCGTTGGATTAAATCGTAGAAAGGGGTCAGTGCCCTAATCCCCAAAGCGGGGATATAGTCCTCATTGCTCCTACCCATAATTAAAGTTCTCCTTGTTCAATTCATTTTACCAAACTCTCTGCTCAGTTCAGAAAAAAAGCAATCGAGCCACAGGATGAACCTAGAAAAGCCGTAGAGCCTTATTGCTTTGAGACTGATTGCACCGGACACAATGCTATAATAATTTCATCAAAGGTAAGTAAATATGGACGTCTTAAACCCATCGAATAGAAGCGCAAGCTCTCGTACCACGGTAGATACCCTTGCCTGGCTCATCGAAGATGCCTTCGAGGGTGATCCATCCCATTCTCTGCTCGCCAATCTTCACGATCTACGGAATGAGGACTGGACCGCACTCCCACCCGGCAGTGGCCGCTCCATAGCAGACATTATTGAGCACGTCGCCTGGTCCAAACGGATGTATGAAGACTGCGCTTTTGGTTCAGCCACGATGCGAGGTGACCAGCCGCCCCTCATCCCAGCCGATGGCGTCCGTTCACGTCCGCATGGCGAACTTCTCAATTGGCTCATTGAGGGCCATCAACGTTGGCTTGCTTCCGTCCGCGCCCTGCGCGATGACACCGAACTGGATCGTGACCGGCTCACCAATTGGGGTGAACGATTGTCTACACGCGTGATTATCCGCATTATGATCGCGCACGATCTATACCATGCAGGCGAGATCAATCATATCCGTGCCCTGATCCAGGGGACCGACCGCTGGCCCTATGAGGAGTGAACGTGATTCTTACAAATGAATAATCCCATCGTTTCCATTCTTGACCGTTATCCTGCCCTCGTTATCGACGGCGCTCTCGCCACCGAACTTGAACGCCGCGGCTGTGACCTGAACGATGAATTATGGTCTGCAAAAATTTTGCTCGAACAACCTGAAATCATCAAGCAGGTGCATCTCGATTATTTCAAAGCAGGCGCGGACTGTGCCATCACTGCCAGTTATCAGGCGACGATACAGGGTTTTGCCAAGCGTGGGCTGAATGAAAAAGAAGCATTTGCCCTGATACAAAAATCCGTGAAACTTGCAATTGAAGCGCGCGATGAATTCTGGTCAAAAGCATCCAACCGGGTCGGGAGACCAAAACCATTCATCGCGGCGTCGGTGGGCCCATACGGCGCGTTCCTTGCAGACGGGTCAGAATATCGCGGGAATTATGGGCTGACGGAAAAAGAGTTAATGGATTTTCATCGTCCGCGTATGAAAGCGCTCATCGAAGCAGGTCCAGACCCTTCGACACACCCTTCGGTCGCAGGGCAATGTATTCTTGCGTGTGAAACGATCCCTTGTCTCGTCGAAGCGCAGGCAATTGCAGAGCTGCTCAGGGAATTTCCCAACATCACCGCCTGGGTCAGTTTCACCGCCGGCGATGAAAAGCATATTTCAGAAGGTCAGGTTTTCGCAGATTGTGTGAAACAACTCGAAAATAGCCCGCAGATTGCCGCAATTGGGATTAATTGCACATCACCGAAATATATCTCAGTGTTGATCCGCGAAGCAAAAAAAGTGACAGACAAACCTGTCCTTGTCTATCCCAACTCTGGCGAAACATACAACGCGACGAAAAATGATTGGAACGGCGATCCTGTCCTTGATTCCTTTGGCGAGCAGGCCAGAGAATGGTATAACGCGGGCGCGCGCATGATCGGCGGATGTTGCCGCACCACACCTGAGGATATTCGCGTTATTGCAGGTTGGGCACACGACTCGTCATTGCGAGGAGAGTTGAGACGCACAGCGTCGAAATCCGACGAAGCAATCTCCAATTAAGCGGGAGATTGCCACGCCGCCACACTTGCCCTGGCGTGCAAGTGCCAGGGAAAAACGGCGGCTCGCAACGACATCAATATTGAGGTAAATTATGAAAGCAGTCCGCATGGTTGAAACAGGCAAGCCATTACAGTTACAACAAATCCCCATCCCTGCCATCGGTGAAAAAGATATCCTTGTGCGCGTGCGCGCTGCGGGCATTTGTCATTCAGACGCGCACTATCGCGCAGGGCGTTCGAGCATGGGCATGATGCCAATCACATTGGGTCATGAAGTGGCTGGTGAGGTCGAGCTGATCGGTCCGCAGGTAACGAAAGTCAAGGCAGGCGAGCGCGTCTGCCTGCATTACAACATTTCATGTGGGGAGTGCTATCACTGCAAAACCGGGAACGAACAATTTTGCGACACAGTGCGGATGATCGGCCATCACGTAGATGGCGGTTACGCGGAATATGTGGCGGTACCAGAGCGCAATGCAATCCATTTACCGGATGAAATTCCTTTTGAAGAAGGGGCAACGTTGATGTGTGCATCCGCGACGGCGCTGCACGCGTTGCATAAAGCGAGAGTCAAAGCTGGTGAAACGGTGGCAGTTTTCGGCGTAGGCGGACTCGGTCTGTCTGCTATCCAACTGGCAAAAGCATCGGGCGCAACTAAAGTGTTTGCTGTGGATATTCAGCTGGATAAACTGGAGCTTGCATCGGAGTATGGAGCGATCCCCGTGGATGCAAGCCGCGTGGATGCCATTGAAGAGATCCGAAACTTCACAAAAGGTAAAGGTGTGAATGTTGCCCTGGAATTGATCGGTTTGCCAAAAACAATGGGGCAGGCGATTGAGTCGCTCGGCGTAATGGGGCGCGCGGTCATAGTGGGGCTCACAAATCAGCCGATCTCACTTGATACCTATAATCAAGTGCTTGGCAAGGAAGCCGAAATCATCGGCTCAAACGATCATCTCTTGCAGGAATTGCCTTTATTGGTGGATATGGCCCGGCGAAAGATATTGGATACCTCCCGCGTGGTCTCGCAGATCATTCCACTTGATGCCGACAAGATCAATAAAAGATTGGACGATCTTGAGAATTATACAAGCGATGTACGCGCAGTGATCGTGCCGTGATTGCTTAAGCGCCTGAGACCCCGCGCGCAGTTCTCAACGCGGAGCGTATCATCAGAAACTCAGTAATATTCTCAGATGTGATCAAACCTACCAGCCTGCCGCCGTGTGTAACAGGTAAAGTCTTCGAGCCTGACTCCTGCAAACGTGACAAAGCCGTTTCCACCATATCATGCGAGTCGATCTCAGGCACATTGCGATGCATCACTTCCACGACAGGTGTGTTTTGACCATTTTTCGAAAGAGCAGAGATGAATGTGTCACGATCGAGGATACCTACAACACTTCCATTCTCAACGACAGGGAAATCCTGCTGAGATCCTGCCAGAATCAGTTCGACCACGCGAGCGAGAGTGTCGGACGGTGAAAGAATTTGAAAATCAGTCTGCATCGCGCGTGTGATGGGAATGCCGCCGAGCGAGTGGCGTACCTGCACCATGCTGGCCTCCTGTGCCGCGCCAATCCAGACAAACAAGGCGATGAAGAGCAGGAACGAATTTGTGAATAAGCCAATGAACCCGAACAGGAGCGCGATGCCCTGACCGATCGTGGCTGCGATCTGCGTTGCCTGGACGTATTCCAATTTCAAGGCAAGCAAAGCACGCAGGACGCGGCCGCCATCCATGGGGAAGGCGGGAATCAAGTTGAACAGCACAAGAGAGATGTTTACTGCCACCAGACGCTCGACGAATGAGCCCTGGGTGAAGCTCATATCCGCAATCGGAACCAGGCCGTCTGTTAGAAGGAGATATGCCAGCAGGAGTGCGGCAATGACAACGTTTACAGCAGGTCCGGCGAGTGCAACCCACAACTCTTCGATCGGGCGGTCGGGCAGCCGTTCAAGGCGGGCTACGCCGCCAATGGGATAAAGTGTGATGTCGCGCGTCTTAATGCCGTACTTGCGTGCCGTCAGCGCATGCCCGTACTCATGGAGGACAACACATAGAAACAGGGCAAGAATAAACAGGATGCCCATAAGGACCCTGGTCCAGTCCTGGTATTCGCGCCAGTAGGTATAACCAACCCATCCAATTAGCAGGACGAATGTGGCATGTACGAACACGTCGATGCCAGCAAAGCGGCCAATTTTCCATTGCCATTTCATACTCTAAACTCCTTCTCTAAAACTCTCCCAATTTAGTCCATACCCCAGTGTAGCCGGATTCTATTAGAATTTTGTTATAACGAATTCCGGGAAGTTCGCCGACCAGTCGCGGATAGGAAACACTATATCCATTGAGAGTACATCCTTCACGTCTGTAAAGTTTAACGAAGATCCCGATATATTTGTCTCGCAGCCAAATGCAATTGCTTCAGCTTGATTCGCTCAATTTTCCTGGCTTTTGCCTCTGCAGGTTAGCAAAGAATAGCCCTCATCCTTTTTCCGCTACTTTCCGTAAATCATTTTCCATGATAACTTTTGCAGCATCTTATCGTATAGTTAAGTAGATAGGCAGGTAAGCAATGGCTTCTTCTGTCCACCATATCAAAAAGACCAATAAGGATGGAACTTTGTCGTTAAATAAACGAATATTATTCCTTGTTCTGGTATGTGGCATTCAGTTGATCTATATTCCTACAAGTATGAGGACGACCGGGGGCATTGAACCAAAACTGCCGATTGATGTCTTCCCTGTCTGGCCGGCATGGATCGTACCCTATATGTTATGTTATCCTCTCTGGCTGTTTAGTAGCATATGGATAATGCTAAAAATGGAAGATCGTTTATTCCGGGCGCTGGTAGCAGCCTGTTTGCTTATGTTTGCAGTGGCGAATGCAACATTTATTCTTTTTCCGACTTATGTAAGGCAAATGACATTCGAGGGGAACGATATATTTACACTTCTCTTGCGCATCGTGCATGAAAAATGGGGGAGATACAGCGCCTTTCCCAGTGGCCACGTATACATAACGACCCTGCTGGTTCTGTTCTTCAGTCGTTGGTATCCACGACAAAGGTTTTTGTGGATCTTGATTTTGATCGTGATTTCGTTTTCCACCCTATTTACAGGCCAGCATTACATTCTGGATGTGCTTGGCGGATATGGTATCGCCTTTGCCGGGTATCATTTCGGTTTGCGGTGGCTTGGATTGCTCCCCACCCAGAATCGGCCTGCCAAAAGGCAGCTACTATTTCCGCCTCCGTGAATCAATTGCAGATTGGGGGAAATTGTTTTATAGTTTGAGCCATGAAACCGATAAAAATTACTCGACCTACATTTCCTCCTGGCTATGTGGACAAGCCCGTCGCATTCCTGAGCTGGGACCGGGTTGTCGCGCAATTGACCGAAGCCAAAAACTATTGGCTTTGTTCTGTCCGCCCGTCTACGCCAGCGGCTCCAGCCGGACGCCCGCATGTGGTCCCGCGCTGGGCCGTCTTTATGGACGGAAAGATCTATTACGATGGCAGCCCCGAGACCCGCCACGCGCGCAATATTGAATCAAACCCTAATATCTCTGTGAATCTCGAAAGCGGCACGGAAGCCATTATCCTCGAAGGCACATCTGTTCCCGCAGAAAAACCCTCTCCTGAGTTAGGACAGAAACTCTCGCAAGAGTACAAGAAAAAATACAAAGACTTCGGATACACGCCTGAACCCAATGCATGGGACGAAGGCGGGCTATTCGTATTCACTCCGCGGCAGTGCATCGCATGGTCAAAGTTCAATGAAGACCCAACGAAGTTTGTGTTCGAAACGGAGTAACGACGATGATCACAAGAATGTGGCATGGCAGGGTGCCCGCCTCAAAAGCAGGCCCGTATCGGGAATTCCTAAACACCCGAGCCATCTCAGATTATCAATCAGTGCAGGGCAACCTCAGTGTCCATATTCTCGAACGGAAAGAGGGCGATATCACCCACTTTATTACGCTTACCTTCTGGAAAGATATGGACTCTATCAGAGCTTTTGCAGG
>DASWKT010000195.1:0-7085 GCA_036396515.1 Anaerolineales bacterium
GGGAGAGGCGGTCAGGGGCGCAGGCGATTGGTGGGAATTTGCCTGCCAGAGCGAAGGAAAGAGGATCATGGCAGAAGCATGGGATCTGCCAGGACACGTGACCCAGTTTGTTGTGGAGGCGGGACGGTCGTCAACCGTGAAAACATAGCCAAGACCGGCGATGAGCTCGTCGAGAAGTGGAAAAGCGACCACCGTGAGGACGCCGGACCTTCCTAATTGCACCAAAAACACAACGCCCATCGAATTGGTTCGATGGGCGCTTTTGTGATTTATTTTGTAGATGGTATCAGTTGCCTTTCCACTTATAGTCGTACACGGTGGTCAGGTGCTGGAAGCCGTTCTTTGCCAGGATCGGCTTGCTCATATCGCCGGCCTCGACGACCGCGTAGGGATAACCGCGTTCACGGATCTCCTGCAGCCTTACCGCGATGAGACTGGTATACAGTCCCTGCTTGCGATATTCAGCGATGGTTGTCCCGGCGAACAGCGACGCGAACTGGCCCCTCGGGAAGTACGTCCATGCGATGGAGGCGGGCTGGTTTTCCACATAGGCAGCGTAAACGCTTAAGTAGCCGGGGATCTTAAGATGCCCGCCGAGCCGGTCATTGACCCAGGTGTTGTGCCCGCCATAGACGCTATCCAACACGTGGATGACATCCTTGAGGCCTTCCAGGTCAGTGATGCGACGGATGTCCGTCTGCCACGGCTGGAATAGAGAACCAGGCGCCTTCTTTACTCGCAGCACCATCACGGCAGAGGGGTCCTCATCACCTGCAAAACCACGTGTGGCCAGTTTATCTTTTAGGCTCGGCAGCAGGTCATGGTCATAGACCTTCCATGTGAAGGGTTGCTCCATGGGGAGGAAGTAATCTACCTGCTGTTCGATCACGCGGTCCAAATCAGGTTCGGTTGCGAAGGTGAATGACACGAAATTCATGCCAGGTGACTTGCGAACGAATCTCACCACGTCTGGTGTCACTTCCTTACGTGCTTCCGGGTAATGCCTATGTATTCGTAAGTTTTTGTCGTATCTTGCCAGTAAGTTATTTTTCTTCATGATGTTTACCTTTCGACCCCACCCGCCCTTCGGGCACCCTCCCCAAATACGAGATTGAATTTATTTTTCTCAATCCAAATTTGCCTGTCGTATTTGGGGAGGGCAGGGGAGGGGGTCAATCTGCTGCCATGGCTTCTTCTTCAGGAGCTTCCTCTTTTGCACCTACTGCGTCAGCCAGGCCATACTGCGTTTCCAGTTCATGCCGGAATTGCTGTGTATACAAACGATAATAATGTCCGCGCTGCCGCAACAACTCGGCGTGGGTTCCCTGCTCGGCGATCTTTCCATTTTCGATGACGATAATTCTGTTTGCACGCCGTATGGTCGAAAGACGGTGCGCGATGACGAAGGATGTACGGCCTTTCATCAGGGCTTCCATGCCGCGCTGGATAAGCGCTTCGGTCAACGTGTCGACCGATGACGTGGCTTCGTCCATGATGAATAGTTCTGGTCGTGCCAGCACAGCACGTGCCAGGCTGATCAACTGCTTCTGACCCACAGAGAGCAGGTTGCCGCCTTCGCCCACACCCTGGTCGTAGCCCTTTTCGAGCGTCACGATGAAGTCATGCGCGCCCGCGATCTTTGCGGCTTCGATGATCTCCTCGTCGCTGGCGTTCAGCCGTCCATAACGGATGTTGTCGCGCACACTGCCCGAGAATAGATGCGGCGTCTGAAGCACGATCCCGATGCGGCTGTGGATGGAAGCGAGCGCGTAATCCATGTAATCGCGACCGTTGATCCGGATCACACCTTCACGCGGTTCATAGAACCGGCACAGAAGATTCACGAGCGTGGATTTGCCTCCGCCGGTTGGACCTACCAGGGCAATCATTTCACCCGGTTTGACCTTCAGCGAAAAATCTGTCAGGACGGGCTTGCGGTCTTCGTAATAGAAATCCACGTGATCGAACTCGATCTCGCCCATCAGCGTCTCCGCTTCGATGGCATCGCTTCTATCGTGGACCTCGGGCGGGGTATCCGCTAACTTGAAAATCCTCTCTGCCGAGGCGATGGAGTGCTGCATCTCCGCATATACGCGTGCCAGGTCCTGGATGGGCCACATCATGAACGTGAGATACGAGACGAAGGCCATAATTCCGCCAATCGTCATGTGGCCAAGCGTGATCTGCGTGCCTCCATATCCGACAATAAGCCCGAGAGCTACTGCCGCGATGATCTGCACGGTGGGGAGGAAGAGCGCCGAGAGCCACGCGGCGCGATAGGCCGAGCGGTACATGGTTGAGGTCAACTGCTGGAACTCTTTCGTGTTCTCGTCCTCGCGCAGCAGACCCTTGACCACGCGTACACCCTGGAAGTTTTCGTTGAACGCACCGGTGATCTTTGAGTTCGTGCGACGCGTGACGCGGTATTCCACCAGTATCCTTTTACGGAATTGGATCGCAATCATGACCATGACTGGGATGATCGTGAAGACGATCAGCGCCAGCTTCCAGTTGATGATGGCCATGAAGATCACGGATGTAGTAATGTTCATGATGGCCCAGGTTGTGTCCACCACACCCCAGGTCAGCAGTTCGGAGACGCGGCCCGTATCTGATGTGACGCGTGCGATGAGGCGCCCTACCGCATTCTGTGCATAATACGAAAGCGAGAGGTCCTGCAGGTGGTTAAAAAGCAGCTTGCGCAGATCGTATTGGACCCGCTCGCCGAGCACGCCAGCCAGGTAGATGAAGATGAACACAAACCCGGCCTGCAATAACTGGAAGATGCCGTACGTCCACACAATGCGAATTAATGCAGACCTGTCTTTCAGCGTGATGCCCACATCCACGATCTCTTTGTTAAGGTAGGTGAAGTAGGCATCCAGCACCGAGGTCAGCATGATGGTGACGAGAAAGCCTACAACCCATTTCCAATGTGGCTTGAGCAAGGTCAATATGCGCCTGAACACCGGCGCAGTTAATTGTGATGTGAATTCTTCTTCTTCGAGTTCGATAAGCTCTTGTGCCATTTTCGTTTTCCTTATTAGCCACTGAGTCACGGAGACTCAGCGGCTAATTGACTCTTGAAATTTCCATTTCCAGTTCTTCGTCGATCCTTGTCTGGATATCGTAAATCCTGAGGTACATGCCATCCATTTGAGAGACCAGTTCCTCATGGGTTCCCATCTGAATGACTTCACCCTTATCCAATACCAGGATCAAATCTGCGATCATCACAGACTGGATGCGGTGTGCAATGATAAAGGTCGTGCGGTTCTCCATCAGCTCATTGAGAGCGTCACGGATCTCTGCTTCGGTCTCGGTATCAACCGATGAAGTTGAGTCATCCAGGATCAGGATACGCGGATTCTTCAGTAGGGTCCGTGCAATCGTCACACGCTGCTTCTGTCCGCCAGAGAGCGTCACACCCTTTTCGCCGACCAGCGTGTTATAGCCGTCAGGGAAGGTCAGGATCACATCATGGATCGCGGCAGCCTTGGCGGCGCGTTCCACTTCCTCCTGTGAAACTTCACGTCCAACACCGTAGGTAATGTTCTCTCTAATTGAACGGCTGAACAGGAACGGTTCCTGCTCCACGATACCGATCTGTTTCCGCAGATATGAGCGCGAGTAATCTTTCAGGTCAACGCCATCCAGCAGGATGCGACCACTGGTATATTCGTGGAATCTCGGCAGCAGATTCACAAGCGACGATTTGCCGGATCCCGTTGAGCCAAGCAAGGCAATGGCCTGCCCGGGCTTGACCGTAAATGAGACGTTCTTCAGGACATCTTCCTTGCCATCGGAATACATGAACGAGACATCCTCAAAGACCAACTCGCCCTGCACCGGACCTTCAGGCTGGACCTTGCCGTCGAAGAGCGGTTCGCGTGCCTGCCTGACGATCTCCATCAAGCGGCCGTAGGAAACCATGCCCGTTGAGGCAGACACGATAATCCGTCCCAGGTTGCGGATCGGCCAGATCAGCCAGACGACAAGGCCAACGTAGGCGATATAGTCGCCAACAGAGATCACTCCGTTGATTGCCATGGTCGCTGCGTAGACAAACCCGAACAACATCTGCAGTCCAAGCACGATATCGGACAGCGGCCAGAACATGGAGTGCATGAAGAGCAATAGTTTTCCTTTCAGGAATTTTCCCCAGTTGTCCTTCTCGAACTTGCTCTTTTCATATTCCTGGCGGGCGAAAGCCTTGACCACGCGTACCCCTGTCAGGTTTTCCTGCAGGGTCGTGGAGAGGATCGCTTCCTGCGCCTGGTACTCTTCATAACGCTTCGTCACTTTCTTAAAGAACCACAGTGACACGAGCAGCATGAACGGGATCACGATCACCGAGACCAATCCCAGCCTGACATTCAGGTTCAGGATCGCAATGAAGTTGATCACGAACAGCAGAATGATGCGTCCCATCCCGATGCCCTGCTCGCTGAAGAAGCGGCGCAGTGCGTCCACATCGGATGTCACGCGTTCGATCAAATCGCCCGTCGGTGTCGTTGCGTGGTAGGAGAAGCTTAGGCGCTGGATGTGGTCGAAGAGGAAATCTCGCAGGCGGCGCGTAATTCCCTCGGCGGTGTAGGCAGCCAAACGTCCCGAAAGGTACGAGAATGAGCCCTCAACGAGAGCCAGGCCCACAAATCCGAGTCCGATCCAGATAAATGTCTGTGTCAGGCTGTTACCGATATATTTGCCCTGTGTCAAAACATCATCGGCGAAATAACGCAGAAGCAAATAATAGGTCAGCGTCTTGGCCAGCGCGGAGACAGCCAGCGAGGCAGTCGCGGCGAGATAAGGCACACGATAATCCACCATCATCTTCCAGATGCCCTTAAGGCGGTTCTCGTCGATGGCTTTCCGGAAGTCAAAGGTAAGTGTGGGCTCAATTGTGGTCATGTTACATTCTCCAAGTTTACGTACAGGACAAATAAAAAGGCTGTGGTGAGTGCACCACAGCCCAAAAACTTCAGGACAGGTAAGACCTAATCACGGTCTACAGGCGCACTACGAAAAGGTAATTTACCAGCGACATCTGGGCTGATAAAGATAGTGAGGATCTTGGACAGATACATGCAGTGCGCTCCTTTCTTCAAATTTGCCTACTTATTCTTGCTTTAAGTAAAGCGTTTTCGAGTCTAACCCGTAGGCAGCAAATGTGTCAAGGCTTTTAGAATTAAAATTTTTGATTGCGATTGGTTCCCGCTTAACAATAATTTGGTGTAAAACACAACGAATATCAGACTCCCTCGACCTGCGCCGCAAGATTGTTGATCCATTTACGCGAAAAGTAACGATTGATCCCCAAAATCCACTTTGCAGCTTCTTCAGACATCGCACACAGATAAACAAAGTAAACAGGGAAGTGGAGCACATTCGCGCCGAGATAAGCCATGGGCACACCGACAATCCAGATAATGATGCCGTCCAAAAAGAGCGAGAAGCGCGTATCGCCGCCAGCGCGCAGAATGCCGATCACCGTGGTCATGTTGTTGACCCGTACCCATAAAAACAAACTCACAATATTAATAATATGCCCGGCATTCTCAATCACCTCAGGTGAGACATTGTAAAGTGAGAGTACAGGTGTTTTCACGAGCTGTAGGATAATGCCGATCAGCAGGCCGCCCACAACGCCCAATCCGAGCGAACGGCCTGCATAGGTGTAGGCGCGTTCCTCCCTTCCTGCGCCGATGTTATTTCCGACCAACACAGACGTTGCGTTCGCAATCCCGATGAAAAGCACGAACGCCACCTGTTCGATGGTGAAAACGATATTGATCGCGGCGTACGAGGTCGTGCCCATCCGTCCATAGATAATATTATACGTTGTGATTCCGAGCGACCAGAATAACTCGTTCAATATCACGGGAAGCATGGGCTTAATAACCCTGCCAATAAAAGCCTTATCGAAATCCGTAAGTTCCCGAAGTGAGGCAGCAACGGGCGACTTTTTCCAATAGGTAACTGAAAGCAACGTCACGCACTCGAGTGCGCGTGCAATCACAGCCGCCAGCGCCGCGCCCTGGATGCCTAATTCAGGCAGACCAAACCTTCCAAAGATCAGTGAATAGGAAAGAAACGTGCTGATGAGCAGCGCGCCAACGCTGATGGTGGTCGGCGTCCTTACATCGCCCGTGGAGCGCATGACCAAAGCATAGCTAAAGGTAATCGCAAAAAAGAGGAATGTCCACGAAAAGGTACGGATGTAATTTGTTCCCAGTTCGATCACAGCCGCATCTTTTGAGTAAATACGCAAGATCTGCGATGGAAATAATTGTGAGAGCGCAAAAAAGATGAAGCTGGCTGAAATAGCCAGAATCAAACACAGGCCGAGCACACGCCGCAGATTTGGCATGTCCTGCCTTCCCCAAAACTGCGCGGTGAACATCGCCGCAGCGCTGATAATCCCAAAATGAACCAGGTTCAATAAAAACGCGATTTGCCCGGCCAGCCCCACTGCGGCCACAGATGCGTCACCCTTTTGCCCGACGAACACTACGCCCAGCAGGTTCAGTCCGGAGAACATCAGCTGCTGGATGATAATCGGCACCGCAATCTTGCGGACTTCTGCAAAGTATTCAGGGTCGCGATAAAAATCCAATACCTTATGAAAAATGGTCACATAACCTCCGAGGAATTGTCATTATAAGCGGGTGTAAGAGGCATGTGTCAACATTCATCTAAGCTCGAAAGGAGATTTATTATGAGAAAAATACTGGGTTTGCTATTCGCGATAAGCATTTTGACTGCTTGTGCGAATGCGCCTGAATTAACGCCGACTCAATTTGCCCCGACACTATCCTCAACTGAGACCCTACCCGCGTCCACGACCGAGGCTGATCCCACCACACCGGCGCTGACCGAATCTGTTGAATTATCTACTCTGCCTGCGCCGCCTGAGGATTTCTTTACCCAAATGAGCATTACACTCCCTGTGCCCACCTGCAATTTGGTGACACAGTCACAAACAGAGGGTCCTTATTACATTCCCAATACACCTGAGCGCCACTCACTTCTGGGAGAGGGAATGCCGGGCACGCGTCTTATTCTCGTCGGTTATGTCCTTGACC
>DASWKT010000196.1:0-4668 GCA_036396515.1 Anaerolineales bacterium
TCAATCGGAATAACCCGCGTTCGTTTGCGCTGGCGATGCAGAACATGATACACACCATCAATAACCGCGTGTTCGAAATGGATGCAGTTGCGCGGGATGAAATCGTGCAGTTGGGTGATTTGGAACTTTGGGAATTTATTAATCGCGAAGGCGGCGGGGGCGGCATGGGAATGGGCATGATGAATATGGAACTGCCTCATCCCATGCACATTCACGGCGTGCAATTTCAGGTGATCGGACGACAGATTGCAAAAGAGTACGAGTCGGCATATCAGGAATTAAGCGCTGGGTTTGTAGACGATGGATGGAAGGATACGGTACTGGTCATGCCTGGCGAAAAGGTCCAGGTGCTCGTCCGCTTCGAGAATTACGAGGGGACATTTCTTTATCACTGTCACAACCTCGAACATGAGGATGCAGGTATGATGCGAAACTACAAAATCGAGAGTTGATATGGCACAGGCTCCAATAATGTCGGAGCCTGTTATTTTGCTTTCACACAAGTTTTATTGGGCATGACTTACGAGGACATTCGTCATAAGCCATTTGGCGTATATTTTTGTCCGCCATACTGCGCTGGAGATAATGTAATTGTCAGACTAACATTGGGCCATCCGATCACAGAGGACCAATATGATTTCAAAAATACGCAATCTCGTCTTTCTTTCGATTGTTGTGATTTTATTGACCACGACGATTTCAGCCTGTTCAACATCCAAGTCGGATGAGGTCCATCTTTATCTGATGCCGCTCGACAAGATGCCTGCCGAGGTGCAGTCTGCGCCTGTGGCAGTGCAGGAAGCGTATCAATTCAACACGGCGAATCCCGACATTATGAAGGATATTCCCTGCTACTGCGGTTGCGGCGACATAGGGCATACATCCAACTATGATTGCTACGTCTCGAATGTGGATGCCAGCGGAAATATCACCTTTGATAATCATGCCCTCGGCTGTTCCATCTGCGTGGATATTACCCAGGATGTCATGCGCATGTTGCGGGATGGGAAAAGCCCCCAGGATGCCAGGGCATATATAGACGCGACGTATTCCAAGTACGGACCCTCCAATATTCCCTAATCTCATGAAATCTCGCTTCATCCTTCCCCTCCTTGTAATGGCTGGACTGGTCGTGGCGTTTGCCCCACTGCCAGTTCCATCCATTGCGTCTCAGGAGCGGACCTTTCGGATTGATGCGCGACAATTTGCCTATTCTCCCTCCGAACTTAAAGTCAACACTGGCGACAAGGTGACCATCCAACTCGTCAGCACGGACGTGGTGCATGGACTCTATATGGATGGTTACGATATTTCCATCGAAGCCAACCCAGGACGGACCGCGACCCTGACCTTCGTCGCCGACAAGCCAGGCTCATTCCGCTTCCGCTGTAACGTCACCTGCGGAGCCATGCACCCGTTCATGATCGGCAAATTGACAGTTGGCATAAATGGCTGGCTGTTGCGTTCCGTTGGTTTTGCCATTCTCGGTGTGATTGGTTTCTTTCCTCTTTCCCACCTGCACTCCCCGGCGCCGACCAACCGGGGCGGTGTGCGTGCGGTGCAAGTGTCTTTCCTCACTGAAAGAAAGACGAAAGAAGGAAGAACTTTGGTGGAAAAGCACTGAACATGTTGAAGCGTATTGAACTCACCCGTAATCCTTTCATAAAAAGCGCCTTGAAAAATCGCTACCCTCAACTGGCGGTCTTTATCGTTATGCTGTTTGGGTACATCTTTGCCATTCTTGCTGGACTCATCGGCACACCTGTTGGAAGCCACAATTTCAGCATTGTATTTGTGTGGATCGCGTGGTGGGCAATTCTGATTCTTGTTGCAGTTCCATTCTTTGGGCGCGGATGGTGCGCGGTCTGCCCAATCCCTCTGCCCGGGGAATGGCTTCAACGCGGCGCGGTATTGAATCCGCCCGACAAAAAACCAAAGTGGTTGAATCGACGCTGGCCAAGAGCGTTGCGAAATATCTGGCTGCAAAATATTTCCTTCCTTCTGCTGGCTCTATTCAGCAGTGTCTTACTTACAACGCCCAATATTACAGGTATTGTTTTGGCTGGGATGCTATTCGCAGCCATCGGATTAAGCACTGTCTTCGAGCGCCGCGCTTTTTGCCGTTATCTCTGCCCTGTCGGCGGATTTATTGGTCTTTATTCACAGACTGCACCCATCGAGTTGCGGATCAAAAATAAGCAGGTATGTGTCACATGTGATGGCAAGCCCTGCTATAACGGTTCCGCAAACGGGTATGGCTGTCCGTGGGATATCTTCCCTGGCGGCCTGACGAAGAACACGTATTGCGGTCTGTGCATGGAATGTATTCGCACCTGCCCGCATGACAATATCGCGATCAACCTGCGTTCATTCTCCGCTGATCTCGCCAAGCCTTCTGCTCGGATGGATGAAGCATTTAAGGCATTTATCATGCTTGGTTCTGCCATAATCTACGCCGGTGTTCTGCTTGGGCCGTGGGGCGCGCTCAAGGACGCAGCATACAACGTTGGCACAGGTGCGTGGTTTATTTATGCGGCAGTTTTTCTTGGGATTATCTTTATCATCATGCCCTCGCTTTTCGCGCTTTGTGTTTCACGGTTCGAGAATCTCAAAGCCTTCAAAAGACGCTTCGCGACACTCTCGAGTTCACTTATTCCTCTCGGCTTGATGTTCTGGGTTGCGTTCAGTTTATCGTTCGTGCTGACCAATGCAACTTATATCCTAGCATCGCTTTCCGATCCACTAGGCCTTGGCTGGAACCTCTTCGGCACAGCAAATACCACCTGGCAACCCATGCTCACATCCATCCTCGCGCCTGGGCAAACACTGGCGCTGGTCAGTGGGTTGATCTGGTCCGCGCGCACATCGCAGAAAACTGCGCGCGAGGCGCAGGTCTCTTCAATCCCTATCATCGTGTACTGCCTCACCACTACACTGGTTATGCTTTGGTTACTGCTATGAAACGCCCGGAACTCCTCTCACGCATTTTGATATTGGCAGCAACTTTGGGGGCAGTCGGAGCGCCGCTTTTCTTTTGGACGCGCATCCCCCTCATCCACGCGCAAATGGCAGAGGACGGGGGTTGGAGTCCAGATGTCCTTTATGCTGAAGTCGGCAAACCGCTTCATTTACGATTCACATCTGACGACGTGGTTCACGGATTTGCGGTCGGTCAGATGGACACGCAAATCGTGGATGCAGTCGACATTGAGCCTGGTAAGGTGACCGATATCGAACTGACGTTTGACAAGCCTGGGATTTATACATTTTTCTGCACACGTTGGTGCGGAGTCAATCATTGGCGGATGCGCGGGACAATTGAAGTCACGGGTTCCGCTTCGGATCCTCAGCCTGCCACTGTTCCTCTGTATGTGACTCTTGGCCTCGACATCGACGCGCCGCACGACGCGCCTTCGATACCGAGCGATCAGCCGTCAGCTATCCGGGGTCAGAGGCTGGCAAGCAATCTAGAGATTTCCGAGTTTACCGCTACCGATTTCTATCAAACAAACTCACCTTATCAACTATTTGAGAACCTGAACTCAGCGGCTCTAAGTGATTCTGAGAAATGGGATGTCGTCAGTTACATCTGGGAATCGAACACAACATCCAAAGCGCTTACCGGGGGAGCACAACTCTATTCCCAGAATTGCGCGGCCTGTCATGGAGAGAACGGCGCGGGTGATGGAGTCTTCGCAGATGACTTGAAGGCTGCGGGCGAATCGTCCATGCAGAGCATGGCAGGTGCAGACAACCTGATGATGCAAACTCCTGTTGACTTCACAGATACAAAACGAATGCTGGGCGCCAGTCCTGCGCTGCTGCAAGGGAAGATCCTGCGCGGCGGTATGGGCACAGGCATGCCCATGTGGGGCTCGATTTTCACAGAGGAACAAATCTGGGATTTGATTGCTTATCTCTTTTCATTTCAATTTGAATATCACTGAGAAGGAGAAACTCAATGAGCAAGAAAAAGTACAAAAGACAAAAAGACAGAAAATCTTTTCCCTGGCCGCTCGTTGCATTTGGTGGGGTACTACTAATTCTCGCCGCGGTTCTCTTTGCCAACCGAGGCGGAGACGGAGGTGGAACGCCATCCATTGCAGTCGATCAGCAGAAGATTGACTATGGCGATGTAAAATTCAACACCAATAAGTCATTTGCTATCAAGGTGACTAACACGGGGAGCGGCATATTGCGCTTCAAGGAAGAACCATACATCGAAGTCGTGGAGGGCTGCTGACCGCCGCAACTGACCATCGGTTCGATGGTCATCAAGCCTGGTGAAAGCACTGTGGTTGAATCCGGCGTGTTTATGATGCACGAGGGAATGGACGGCCCGCATAACTTTGCAGTGCATCTGAAGACAAACGATGCCGAGAATCCAGATATGGTTGTAAACGTGCTGTCAAACTGGATACCGTAGAAAATATACGAAAGAAAAAGAATTAGACACAAGCTGCAAGAGCACTTGGTTGCTCATGCAGCTTGTTTTTTCAGCTTTCTACCAGCAGGCTAATCAATTCTCTACAAAAGGCAGGGATATCAGCCACAACCCGGCCCCAGATTAGATTCTCTTCGCGGAAGGCAGCTTCATCCACCCAGATCGCACCCGCGTTAACCAGGTCATCTTTGATGCCGAGTGAACCTGTGGCGCGGCAGCCTTCG
>DASWKT010000197.1:0-15055 GCA_036396515.1 Anaerolineales bacterium
TTAATATTAAGAATGGGATGAATCGGGGAAAATGATTTTGTGGAAATAGAGTAATATTTGAGTAGTAAAGTAGTTATCGAAGAAAACTTATGCTTTTCCACAGGTATGTTACAACCAAAAAACGAAACTTCCTGGGTTTGACCTCGCACATTTTAGAAAAAGGTGCCTATGGTTAGCAGCCGAAGACTACAATACGCCGATCGGGTTGCCCTCCAGCAGGCGGATCAGGCCATACGGAAGGATGTTCTGCGCGCGCTCGTAGAGGTCATTACGAACAGCAACGACAGTTACTCGCGGCTTGAGCAGGCCGACGAACCAGTGAAGGGCGAAATCCTGATCGAAATCCAGAGAAAGCACAAGAATTCGGTGATCCGGGTACGCGATTACGCAGAGGGAATGACTGCTGAGCGCATGGACAGGGTGGTTGGCACCTACGGCGAAGCGACCAGCGGCTTGAAAGAGGACAAGCACGTGCGCGGTATATGGGGGCGCGGACTTAAGGATGCCATTTTCGCGTTAGGATATGGCTATGTGCGCTCCTTCCAGGGAGATTCGTTCTATAGCAGTTCCCTGTTGTTGAAAAAGGGCGTGCCGACGTTTGAGCTGGAAGCTCCGCTGCCTGCCACCGTTGACCTCAGAACAAAGCATGGGATCCCCGAAGGCAATGGAACGGAAGTTGAGATCATCGTCTCGCGCAAGGATGTCAAAATGCCGCAGTTTGACAACCTCCGCAGCTACCTGCAGAGACATTTTGAACTCCGGCCCATTATGAGCAATCCTGCGCGGCGTATCATCCTCAGAAATCTTTCAGGCACGGATAAGATCAGGCATGAATACGACCTTACTTATAAATCTCCCATAGGAGAAAAAGTCCTTGACAGGCAAATTGAGGTAGATGGTTTTCCCGCAACAGCCCACCTGGAAGTGTTCCGGTCCAACATCCAGCTTTCTACAAGGGGTGAAGAGGGTGATTATGCAGACGCCGGGCTGCTGGTCGTCAGCGAGTCAGTGGTCATTTCGCTGACCATGCTTAAGTTTGAGGACGATCCGTACGCGGCCTATTTCTACGGCTCGATCAAGTGTGATTATCTGCATCAGCTTTTGAAAAGCGATGAGCCAGTTCTGACCGCCACGCGTGATGGGATCAACTGGGCGCATCCATTCGCAAAGGTGTTAAAAACAACTGTTGAAGACAAAATTGAACCGCTTGTACAGGCTGAACGTGAGCACGCCCTGCATGATGAAGAGGCGAATCTTGATACGCACTTGCGCAGGAAATTGGATGAAGCGCTGCATGAGTTGAACACCATTGCTTCGTCCGAACTGGGCAGCCGAAGAGAGGTGGGTGGCAAGAGGCCGGTGAAAGAGACTGATTTGCCTCCCTCGGGAATTGGATTTGCGCCGGAGCGTGTCTATGTGCAAACTGGCCAGGCAATGACCCTGACTTTGCTTGTGGGATTGCCCGAAAAGGCACAGGCCGGTTCCGTTGCAACCATTGAGTCTGATGCCGCTGAGGTCATTGTTCTCACACCTGAGGTGGCTATCGACCCGCGTGAAGACGCTCCGACTATTGGAGAGGGGCTTGTAAAGGTGGAAGGCCGGCAGGTGGGCAGCGTAGGGGTGATTACCGCTCATTTGAATGGCCATAAAGCAATGGCGTTTGTGCAGGTCAGATCGAAAAAGGAAACGATTGCAGACACGTCATTGAGGAGACAGACTGGTCTGTTCACAGACATCCGCTTCGATGACCGCACCGACCCGCGCCAACGTGTCTATTTTGACCGTGTGAATTCCAGCATTGTGGTTGCCACGGCCGCGCCCTCTGTCAGGATCTACCTCGATAAAAATAACCGCCTCGATACTACCTTTAAGGGACAGGTGCTCCTCGCCGAATTAATCACCGAAGCCGTATGCCGCGAGATCGCACGCGAGGGTGTTGAACGCGGGAATTTTCCTGCCGCCGAGGGCGCCGAAGCGGACGCCATCCAAAGCAACTTCATCCGTCTGCAGAACCGCTACGCACATTTGATCCATGAAGTGATCGTGAAAAAGGATTGAACAAGTATTGCTCGAGCCGCCGTCTCGCGCGACACTTGCACCTGGCGCAAGTGCAGGTGAGCGTGCCCCGCAGCGGTACCGGCGGCGGTGATACTGCCGAGAACACACCTGCTTTTTCAGCGGCGCTTGAAGTACTGGACTTGCTGCTCATGTTTTAGAGCTTCTTCACGTGTATCGAACGTACCGAGATTTTTGCGCTTTCCGGTTTTGGGGTCTTTCTTTTTCGAATACAGGCGATACTTCCCCGATTTCAGTTTTCGAATCATGATAATACTCCTAACCTGAAGTTGTCGCGAGTTAAGGTCTAGATTCTATAACGCTGATTCGACAAGTTTATTATAGAAGTTGTGTGGGGAACCGCCGCTCTCTCACGGAGCCTTTACTTGACTGTCAGCCAGACTCCCACTAGTACGACAGCCAACCCGATGACTCGTGTAGCATCCGGTGACTTTTCCACTGCGCCCAATAGACCGAAGTGGTCGAGGATTGTCCCCACCAAAAGTTGACCTGCGACAATTGTAGTAATCGCTGCCGCAACCCCAATGCGCGGGATCATATAACTGATCGCGCCGATCACGATAAGGCCAAAGACTCCTGCGCCCAGTGTATACCACGGCAGGCTTCGCCACTGGCCGAGTTTTCCTCCACTATAGATCAGGAGTGGAATAAGCGCCACCAGCGCGCCGCCCACGTGGACGATAAATACGCTCTCGAAGAGCCCCAGCCGCTGGCTGATCATGCTGGCAAGCGGGCTCTGTATCCCAACCGCAACGCCGCCTGCGAGACCGATAAGAATAATAAGGAGGATTGATTCCATTTATTGTCCTTTGTTTTTTAGAAGATGATACTCTATTTCCAAAATAAATAACCTTTTTAGGATGGCGTCTCGTATCTTTTGTAGTGTACGCTTTTAAAGTATGATACGGTTTGCTCTAAAGCAATCATACAGACTATATATTCGCCTGTTGTGCGGCGAAACGAAAAGGAAAATACCATGATAAATGAACTCTCTCGGATTAGAAACAGAAAGACCGGTCGCTTCTCTTCCTGGGATACCAGTGGGCGGAATTCGGACGCATGGAGGATCGATCCAGGAACCACGCGCGTCCTTGCTGATATTCGGGGACCGGGACAAATCACGCATATCTGGCTGACACAACCGGACCACTACCGTGAATGCCTGATCCGGATTACGTGGGACAACGCCAAGCATCCGAGCGTACTTTGTCCTCTCGGCGATTTCTTCGGATTGGGTCATGGGCTGGTCGCTTCGTATCAATCACTACTGTTCTCGGCATCCACTCAATTTCCATACCAGTTCAATAAAGGCTGCGCGTTGAACTGCTACGCGCCGATGCCCTTTCGCGAACGTGCCGTGGTTGAACTAGTCAATGAGAGTAGTGAATCGCACACTCAATATTTCTACGTGGACTATGAAACGTTCGATGACTTGCCCGTGGATGCAGGTTTTTTCCATGCTGAATTCAGGAGAGCCAATCCCTTTGGTGGCTGGGGGCCAGAAATCGCGGCCAACAAGAGCGGTGCACACCTCAGCAACATAGTGAACAAGGAACGGATGGCGTGGGAGGATAACTATCTCATTCTCGAGACGAAAGGGAAAGGACACTACATCGGTTGCAATCTGAGCGTCACCAACTTTAGAGGAGACTGGTGGGGAGAAGGGGACGATATGATCTGGGTGGATGGCTATAAATGGCCGCCAGATCTTCATGGCACCGGTTCAGAAGACTACCTAAACCAGGCCTGGGGCATGCAGGACAATGCTTTCCTTCGCAACGGGAGCTCTATTTTTGAAGGCCGGACTTCGCTGGTGCGATCCAGTTCGCCCTGGTCAGAAGGAGCCTATCAAACGAGCTATGTTTTTCATATCGAAAACCCGGTCCGCTTCCAGGAATCGATCAAGGTGACGATCGAACACGGGCATGCCAATCACCTGGCGAATGAGATGTCCTCCGTGGCGTACTGGTATGCCGATCAGCCGGCACGCGCTGCTACGCCACCGCCCGTGCAGAAGCGCATGCCGGTCCTGCGCGACAATCTCGGCCGCTGGCTGCTCGATAAGAAGAACCAGAACCCGGGCAAACCGGTCAAGCTGAACGCAGAAATGAAGAAAATGAAAGCACGCTGGACAAAGGATTACGGCTCTGGTAAGTGACGCAAGCCCGACAATGCCTGCGAGCTACGGCTCACTGATTGCCTTGATGTACTGTTCCGCGGAGCGCTTCACGGCTTCCTTGGCATCGGTCGCAATTAGGTAGTCCCACCAGCCGCCATATATACGGTCAAAATCAAAGGGCTCGACTGCCTGGACAATCCGCTTGACCGCGCGGGCATTCAAGGGAATCATATTCGGATAACTATACATAAAGCTGACATAGCGCCTATCCTGCGCGACCTGCATCGTATCCCCGGTCAATAATGCCCCGCGGCCATCTGCTCCCTGCGACCAGTGCAGTACATCCGAGCCTGGGAAATGACCGCCACAGCGTATCAGGGTGAGTCCATCGAACAAGGAATGCGTTTCCCCATCCCAAAACGTGTAAGCCGGGTCGGGCCGCATGACCCATTCGCGGTTGTCTGCGTGCCAGTAGATTGGCGCGTCTCCGAAGGCGCGGCTCCAATCTACAAGTGAGCCAACCAGGTGCGGATGGGAAACGACAATGGCGCTGATCCCGCCGCGTTCATGGACAGCCTGAATAGTTGCATCATCGAGCAGGCTGACGCAGTCCCATAATACATTTCCCTGAGGTGTTTGCACGAGCAGCGCCCGCGGCCCAATGCCGAATCCCGGCTCGGTGCCGATTCCGGTGATGTTCGGATCTACCTCCTCGATCCGGTTGCGATAGCTCTTCTGCATCTCGGGCATGGTTGTCCACTGCTGTCCCTTGTGCCCGATGTATTGTCGTTCGTCTTCGCAGATGAGGCAATGCTCAGGAGGCGCGTCTGTTTCTTCGTATTGAACGCCACACGTCACGCAAATATAGTTTTCCATTTTTTCTCCTCGATAAGAAAACATGCATAAAGAGATCAAGCTATTTGCTATAAGTGCATTATACGCGGAAAGATTCCCGGCGATGATTAACCGCCTCTGGTCGCACCTGAAAACGGTCTCTGGTCGCATCACTTAAACAAGATAATCGCCTATCCTGTAGATAGTCAAATATCGAAAGGAGTTTTCCATGAAACAATTTACAGGATTTCTCAAACGTCACTCCCTGGTCATCGGCATCATTCTAATGCTCGCGCTGACCTGGCCGATTGACCTGGCGTATTCAGGGGTGCTGCCTTTCCAGGTACCGGAGGCAGTCGCCATTTTTGTGGGCTATGGACTCGTGCTCGCGTCCTTGATTGTCACCGGATTAACCCTGGGGAAACACGGGGTCGTCACATTGCTGAAACGCTTCCTGATCTGGCGCGTGAGTTGGAAATGGTATCTCGTGGCATTTCTGCTGAAGCCCTCCCTGCAGTTCGGCTCAGTCCTTCTGAGCGCCCTGGTGCGCCAAACCCCAATCGATTTCAGCACCGTGTATGCATACCAGATATTTGGACCGTCTGTAAACCTGGCGTTGCTGATCGTTCCCTTCTTCCTCTTTGATGCAATTGCCAACGGAGAAGAGATCGCCTGGCGCGGGTACGTACTGCCGCGCTTGCAGGCAAAGCACAGCGCGCTGGGATCGAGCCTCCTCGTAGGCGTGATCTGGGGATTCTGGCATCTCCCCAAGTATTTGTCGCACTGGGACACAACCACCTTTGTGTTTTTCATGGCTGGTATCACGGCAAGGGCAGTTTTGTACACCTGGCTCTATAACAACACGAAAGGAAGTCTGTTTTTGACAACCCTGTTCCATGCCAGTGGCAATACAGGAGGCATATTGCTGCCGATTGCAACCACGGCAACAAGTGGAAATATCACTGCATCCATCATTCAGCTTTTGCTTGAAGTAGCTGTGGTGGTCGTAGTCACAGTCATGGCGGGAACTGCACGTCTATCGCGAACGGAACCCAAGCAGGTACAGGAGGAGAGTTTGCAGCCTGAAAATGCAGATCTCCCGGTCCGATCTTTGGAAAGGGCAATCAAATGAATAGCAAAACATTCTCCCGAAGAACTTCTGATTTTCTCAAACGTAGTCTCATCTGGCTATTTATTCTCGTGACTGTGCTGGCAATTGCAGGCATAATCTTTCAAACTGCCACCAGCGAAGCGGACAGGAAAAACTTTCCGCCGCCAGGAAATTTGATCGATGTGGGCGGCTTCAAGATGCACATTTATTGTGTGGGTGAAGGCAGCCCGACCGTGATTCTGGAAACGCTGTCAGGTGGGACATCCTCTTATTGGGGCTGGGTCCAGCCCGAAGTCCAGAAAGGGACGCGGGTATGCATCTATGACAGAGCAGGACGCGCCTGGAGCGAACCCGATCCCGAGCCGCAAAGCCTCGCACGGACAGTCCGCAATTTGCATACGTTGCTTGTGAATGCAAACATCGAGGGACCGTATGTGCTCGTGGGTCACTCGATCGGTGGAATTTATGTGCGCAGGTTCGCGGCGGAGTATCCCAATGATGTAGTAGGCATGGTGCTAGTGGATTCGTCTAATCCGTATCAGTTTGACCGGTATCCCGAAATGTTGAAAGAGAATGAAAGCTATCTGCGGATCGCAAAATACACTCCTGTGTTTGCACGGCTTGGGATCGGACATCTCTTTTTCGCGCTGGGCGGTGAAATTGATTTTGCCGAGATGAAGGAACCGCAAAAATCGGAGATCAAAGCTGCGTGGTCATCGCCTGAATATTTAGAGAGTCAATACGCTGAGACCGTGGCGGGCAGTAACATCTTTGCTGATGGACAGAAGTTGGGCGGGCTGGGGGACCTGCCATTGATCGTGCTTACACAAGGAAACGGTGCATCGGGGGGCTGGCTTGAACTTCAAAATGAATTGGCTGCGCTTTCCACCAACAGTCTGCATATCACAGTGGATGGCGCGACACATGCTTCACTGGCATTCAACCCGGAGCATGCACAGGCAGTGAGCGATGCGATTTTGAAAGTGGTCGAGTTTGTTCGGTCTGGAGAATGGCTGACCCAGTAATATCCCAACCCGACTAGAGACCATGCCTAGTTGCATCTCCAGTCGGGTTGCAGGATACGCTACAAGCTTTAGACTGTCTCCATCCTATGAAATGGAGTTTGAAATGAAGACCATCCAGTCTGGAAATGCAAATTTCATAAGACGAAAAGGAAAATCAAATGAAAACCAAAGCATTCACTCACAAAATATTGGACTTTCTCAAACGCGCTTTTATACGAGTAACCATTCTTCTCGTCGTGCTGGCAATTGCAGGCATGATCTATCAGACGGCCGCCACCGAAGCCGACCAGCGTAAATATCCACCTCCCGGCATTTTGGTAAATGTCGGCGGCTACAAAATGCATATCCATTGCATGGGCGAAGGCAGCCCGACGGTCATCCTTGATCACGCGGGAGGCGGTTCCTCCGTGGACTGGAGCCTGATCCAGCCAAAATTGGCGGACCATACCCGGGTCTGTGCCTACGACCGTGCAGGCTATGGCTGGAGTGATTACAACCCCGCCCCGCGCACGCTGGAGCAACAGGTCAATGAATTGCATGGTCTGCTGGAAGGTGCAAATGAAAAAGGATCATATATTTTTGTGGGACATTCCTATGGCGCTCGTGTCGGACGCGTCTTTGCAGCAACATACCCAGATGAAGTAGAAGGCATGGTCTTGATGGACCCCGGCTTCCTTTATGACGATGCCCGCTATCCAGCCGAGACCTTATCAGAATTTGAATCGGAGAATAACATGATTCGCGCCACGAGATGGCTGGCTCCTTTTGGTCTCGTGCGATTATTACAGCCCATGATGGGCAACCCAACCTTTGACCTGCCCGAGCAGGCGCGGCTTGCCAGCACATCATTTACAGCGACCAGCCGTTTTTGGCAGGGTCTGAACGATCAGATCGAAGCCCTGTCAATTGTTTTTCAAGAGGAACGCCGGGTGACTTCATTAGGAGACATTCCGCTCCTGGTCCTGGTTTCAACTGAACCCGACGATGCCTCTCACAAAATGTGGAGACAGGCAAACATTGAAATGGCAGATCTCTCTACAAATGGAAGCCATCATATCGTCGAATACGCAACGCACATGTCGCTGGCTTATCGCAAAAATGATGCCCAGGTCTGCGCCGATGGGATTTTAGAAGTACTGAATGCTGTTCACGATAAGCAATCTTTGAGCCAGAGAACGGAGTAAAATGAAATATGCTCAATCATCTGGTCGACCGCATCCGAGTTCCGCATTTTTTGGATATTGCAACCTATGTAAGCATGGCCGCCATGTCGTTATTGGGCATGAGCGGCCTGCCCAGTCTGCGTTCACAGTTACTGGCACTGGGACTGGTCATCATCTTTGGCTTGCTCTATTATTTCGTTTTTCAGCCTGGACGTTATATAGCAAATCCCAACCTTTACTTTGGCGCCCAGGCGCTCATCCTGGGTTTGTTGTTCCTGCTGGGATCGAACAACAGTGATGCATTCAACTTCCTATTCCTGATTTTATGTATTCACATCGCCGTTGTTTCACCCGCCAGAGTTGCCATGCTGTGGATAGCTATTTGCTTTGGCATCGTGAGTTTGATTACACTGGCGACGCGCGGCACGGAGGGCATCTACGCAGTTGTTTTTTATTCGATCACGTTTGTTGTTTGTGGTTTCTTCGGTTATACAATCCAACAGGTTGAACGGGCGCGTGACCGTAATCAACGATTAGTGGAAGAGCTTCAGGCGACCCAACGGAAACTGCAGGAATTGGCAGTGGTGGAGGAGCGTAACCGTCTTGCCCGCGACTTGCACGATAGTGTCAAGCAGCAGGTTTTTGCGATCTCTATGCAGTTGGGAGCCGCGCGTGCGCTGTTGGATGAGGGGAATCAGGCGTACGGTCCGGTAACGGAAGCGGAGCGATTGGCAAAGCAGGCAGGTGCAGAACTCACAACCCTCATCCGTGAATTGCGTCCACCGGGTTTGGAAGGCAAGATGCTCGCTACGGCTTTACAGGAATATGTTACACAGTGGTCGCGTCAAAATGGAATCGCCGCGGATTTGAAAGTGGACGGCGTTTCGTCAATCTCGTTGCCTGGTGATGAAACGCTCTTCCGTGTTGCACAGGAGGCGCTGGCAAATGTGGCGCGACATAGCAAGGCTGGTACAGTGAGTGTGGAATTGGCCTATGAAGACAATAAAATTGTCTTGATAGTTGAAGATAATGGAATGGGGTTTGATATAGGTCGCGTAGAAAAAGGCGTGGGTCTGGATTCAATGCGCGAACGGCTTGAAGCGATCGGAGGCCAGTTGGAAATATCCAGCCAAAGATCCAGTGGGACGCGGATCGTTGCCAGGGTGAGGAGGCCATAATGTCAGATTTAATCACGGTTTTACTTGTGGACGATCATGCGATGGTGCGGCAGGGCGTGCGCGCCTTTCTTGCAACCCAGCCTGATCTCTCAGTGGTGGCCGAAACGGGCTCCGGAGCAGAGGCGGTGAACCTGGCCGCGCAGCATGTGCCGGATGTGGTGCTGATGGATTTGATCATGCCTGACATGGATGGGGTGGAGACCACACGGCGCTTGAAACAGGTCAGCCCGCGTTCTCAGGTGGTTGTCGTGACGTCCTATCATGAAGATGAGCATATCTTTCCCGCATTAAAAGCCGGAGCACTGTCATACCTTCTCAAAGACCTGAGCTCGGAGGAACTGGCCGCGGCCATCCGCAAAGCAGCTGCGGGTGAGGCGGTTTTGCATCCGCGTGTTGCGGCGCGCGTGATCAGAGAGTTGCAGGGACCGCGTGCCGAGAAAGTCAATCCATTCACCGAGTTGAGCGAGCGCGAATTGGAAGTGTTGAAGTTGATCGCAGATGGCATGTCCAATGCAGAGATGGCCGCGAAGCTGGTTTTGAGTGAGAAAACCATCAAAGGCCATGTAAGCAACATCCTGAGCAAGCTGCATTTGGTGGACCGGACTCAGGCAGCGGTCTATGCCTGGCGTGAGGGAATTGTGCGCAAGGAATGAACAGATTCCCACTTCATATGGATTGGGAATTTTTTCAAGTGCTCAATCTTCATTTTTGACTCATGGAGTGAGACGATAGAACCTGAAGAAAAAGTTTTCGATGAGCAGGATTTCAAGGCTGCTAAAGCCTGCTTCCACAGCATATCCTCGCAAGGTCTCGGCGCGCATCACGGTCCCGGTGCCCGCGGCATTGTGATCCACCATTCCCACCGGAAGGCAATGCAAAATGCTCCAGCCATACATCATCCATTCCACATCGTTGCCTTTTGCAGTGAAGGCGTCGCCGACCCGTTCATCCACGATCAGCACAACGCCGCCATCTTTTACCAGCCTGTGCATCGTACGTAAAGCGTCCACCGGGTTGGACATATCATGGACACACTCGAAGGCGGTCACCAGATCATACTGGCCCGCAAGCGAAGGGTCAGCGGCATCCCGCACCTCGAAATTCACGCGGTCAGCTACTTGGTTTCGTTTTGCGTTTTCCTGCGCTCGTTCGATGGAAGGAGTATCCAGATCGAAACCGTCCACGCGGACGTTGGGATAACCCTTTGCAATGCCAATACTTGACCAGCCATGTCCACAGCCCATATCCGCTACCCGGGCAGGCGGGTCAGCCTGCAGGCGCCTATGTACGTCCGGTATGGATGGCAGCCATTCTTCCGGCAGTTGATGCCAGAAGGCCGGATAATTGATCGCTGCCTGGCCCTCACGCAGATCACTGCCGTACGCCTCGAAAGGAACACCACCGCCGTTGCGATACGCCTCCAGGAGGGATGGCATCGGGCGAACGGCCCCGGCGATCATTTGAGCAATGGGGGCCATATAGTTCAAACTGGTGCAGTCAATCAAAGCTTCGGCGTGACCGGGCGGCAGAGAAAAGCGGCGTGACTCGGCTGTATGATTTTCATCTTCCACCTCGAGAATGCCTGCCACTGTCTGTTGTTCGAGCCACTCGCGGATATAGCGTTCGTGGGTGCCGGTGAGCGATGCCAATTCCTTCGAGGTAGATGGTCCGCCTTCTGCCAGGGCGCGGTAGAGACCCAGGCGGTCGCCGATATAGATCGAGAACATATTGAAAGTTCCCGAAGCGAATTGAAGGAACCGTTCAATGAACGCATCGCGCTGACTGGCAATTGCGTCGGCAGGCATTGGTTGTGCGCTGGTCATTAAAACCTCCTGTTGATAGGGCTATTTCTAAAAGGGGATGGACTTTGTTCTATTATAGGAAGTTGCTCGCCTGAAGGCAACCTTGACAAGACGCTCCCGCCGCCGTCCCCGGCGGCGATTAGGCCGGTTTTGAGCGCCGCGGACGGCGCTCTGAGCATATTTTTAACCGCACTCCAATTTCACATTTTTCTTCGATGGCGTCTGAGACTCCACAAAAGAGCCAGCATCGCGGCGACAGGCGGAGCGAGAAGTAATGTTGATTGTGCAAGATTAACTGTAGCAGGATGAGGATGGCGCAGATTGACCGGCCGTAGTTCGGGGAATAGACGATGCGGTTCGGCCTGGTACCAATATGCCGTGCTGGAATAATCGCATGCTAACTCGTTGTAAAAGCCGTGGCCGATATCCACACGCAGGGAGCGGGAAAAGGATACCGGGGCAGACATGTCAAAACGGTAAACGGCTATTCGGCTGCGGAGCAAGTCGCGTTGAATGCATCCATGATAGGGTGCAGAAAAACGGCCGCCCTTCGGTAAGTAATACCAGGCCCCGTTGAAATAATCCTCTGTTCCAGTTCCCCTTACCGAGGGTTCTGTCTCTCCATCGCGGTAAATCGTTTCCCAACCTTCCATCATCCCCAAGCCAAAGCCACGGGGAAAAGAGATGGCTCTCACGGGCGGACGCAGCCACCATTCCCGATTCTGCATATTGAGATGGCACCCGACATAATGTCCGCTGCCTTCGGCGTTCAGAATGGTATAAGGAACGCCGCGCCGGGTGGGATTTTCGCGCTGCCAGAGCGCATGAAACCGCAAGGCACTTGGAGGACTTTCCGTCAGTTCCTGGTACGTGATGTTATAAAAAAATGGGTCGACGACTGAAGGTCCCTCATTGGTAATTTCAAGTCGGGCACCGGTTGCGTACGGCATCAGCCATAAGCAATTGAATGCCCCAGCAGTTAGACTCATCGGTGCGCTGGCATACGGCTGGTACGCTCCGAAAGGCGCACCGAAAAAATCGCCGAAGGGACTTTCAACGCTGGGATGGTTCTCACCGTCCCAATAAAAGCGCAGCACCAGATTACGCAGTGCATGTGCGTTAAACGGCAGCAATGTGGTCATGTGAATGCGCGTGATCATCCCTGCGCCCGAGAGGGAAGCCATCCTATGGGTTTCGCCTGGTGCGAGCAGAATGCGTTTGATGCACGCTTCCATATGACGATATCCGCCCCAATTGCTGCCCCGTTCAGGATCGCGGCCAAAACTGGAGGCCTGATGAGTCCATCCAGGTTGCGGGTATAACAAGTGATGAAAATTGTCCATCGTTACCGTCCTCGCCTTGCGAATAGGATTATCTGTTCAAATTTTATCGTGTTCAAGATCAGCGATACAATATGTACCATTAATGCAACAGACTCTGCAATCTGAGGTGATCGTAGTTGGCTCTGGTCCGGGTGGAGCGACCGTGGCGCGGGAGCTGGCGCGCGCTGGTAAAAGGGTGTTGTTGCTGGAACGCGGCCAGGATCACCGCCCGCGGAGTTATTATGGCACCTACCTGGGTGCGCTTCTCTATTCTGATCGAGGTAGTCTGCTCTTCACTGAAGAGGGCCTGAATATCATCCGTCCCATGATGGTAGGTGGGGCTACAAGCATGTATTGCGGTTGCGCCGCGCCGCCCCCTGCCTGGCTAAAGGAAAAATTTGGGGTGAATATTGAAACAGAGGTTTCCGAAACGATCGAAGAATTGGAAATCGAGCCGCTGCCTGCTGAGCTACGCGGGGAAGCATCCACACACGTCGCTCAAGCTGCCCAGGCTCTCGGGTATAACTGGGAGCCGCAGCTCAAATTCATGAAGCCCGCCCGCGCCCAAAAATTCGACTGTGGCGCGAAATGCATGCTGGGCTGTCGCTGCAGGGCGAAGTGGAACGCGGCTGAATATGTCGATCAGGCCGTTGCTGCCGGCTGCGATCTGCGCACCGGGGCGCTCGTCGAGCGTGTGAAGATCGAGGATGGGCACATCGTAGGGGTGGAGGGTCGGTTGAATGGAAAACCCTTTACAGCGCACGCCAGCAAAGTAGTGCTTTCTGCCGGAGGCATCGGCACGCCGCGCATCCTTCAATCCTCCGATGGCTCCATGTTTCAGCAAGCAGGCCAGGGAATGACTATGGATATCACGGTCATGGTCTACGGCACTATCGCAGGGCGCGGAATTGGGAAGGAGCCGCCCATGACATGGTCGTGGGAGAACCTGGAGGAGGGTTACATGCTCAGCACTTTAATTGACCCGTGGCTGCTCTATCCATTGATCAACGCCCTCAAAGGGCCAAAGTATGCCCTGACCTGGCCGCGCTGGAAGAATACCCTCGGGGTAATGATCAAGCTCAAGGACGATGTCTCGGGAGGTGTTTTCCCTAACGGCAGGATCAGCAAACCAATGACAGACCACGATCGCCTGCGTATGCGCGCCGCCGAAGAGGTTTGCCGGCGTATCCTAATTGAAGCGGGTGCCAGGCCCGAAACGATCTTCACGACGCCTCTACGCGGCACGCATCCGAGCGGAACAGTTCGTGTTGGCACGCTGGTTGATGAAAACCTGCAAACCGAGACCCAGGGCCTTTATGTTTGTGATGCCAGCGTTTTTCCTGAAGCCCTGGCACGGCCCACGGTTCTGACGATCATTGGGTTGGGCAAGCGCCTGGCAAAAAACATCATGTCATTCTGAACGACCCGCTCTGCGGGGAGTGAAGAATCCCTGTGCAGTTGAGCTGAAAAGCTCAACTGCACAGGAGACCCTTCGTTTCACTCAGGGTGACAAGTGGTAGTTATTCTCAGAACTAAATTCTTCTAAACTCTCATTATGCTTTCTGGTGATTCAATCCTGCAGAAGCTGGCGCGCTTTCCCCGCGTCCCGCTGGCCGAATATCCCACACCACTGGAACATCTGCCGCACTTGAGCTACCAGTTAAAGCGCGAGGTCTTCATCAAGCGTGATGACTACCTTGGCCCTGGTCTGGGTGGAAACAAGACCCGCAAACTGGAATACCTGCTGGCTGAGGCACGGCAGCGGGCGCCGCAGCGCGGGATGCGTAAGGTGGTTACCTTTGGCGGACTGCAATCCAACCATGCCCGGATCACCGCCGCGGCTGCGCGCAAGCTGGGTCTGGAGCCTCATCTGTTTTATTTCGAAACGCGTCCCAAACAATTCACCGGCAACCTGTCCCTCAACCAGCTCATGGGCGCGCACATGTACTTCATTTCCCTGGGTGCGGGTGCCGATGGCAGTCTGACCGTGGAGGCCACCAACCGGCTGGTGCGCCTGCTCGCCTGGCTGCGCCTGGGACGACACTACTTCATCCCCGCCGGTGGGTATTCGTGGCGCGGCTGCCTGGGCTATGTGCGCGCCGCCATCGAAATCGAGTCACAAGCCCGCGCTGTAGGCCTCGGGAACGCTCATCTGGTACTGGCGGCCGGGACAGGAGGTACCCTGGCCGGATTGCTGGCCGGGCTGACCTTGATGGATTCCTCTTTATCTCTACTGGGGATTGATGTCGGTAAGCTATGGAAAGGATTCCCAGCCTCGCTGGCGCGCCTGACCGGAGAGATCTGTGGACAGCTGGGAGCAAAGCGTGTTTTCGAGCCAGGTGAAATTCCTCTGCTCGAAGCGATTTATGCAGCTCCGAAATATGGCGTTCCCTCGCCGGGCTGCCGGGATGCGATCCGGCGGCTG
>DASWKT010000198.1:0-18331 GCA_036396515.1 Anaerolineales bacterium
TGCTCTTCTTCACTCAAAATTACTTCGATTGCCTTTGGAGAGGGCATTCTTTGCTCCCTGGTTTTAGTTTTCAGCATAGTTTACTGGCTGCCCATTCCAAGCGCAATCTTTTGGAATACCTTATTCACTATTTGCGCCCAAGTGTACTAGTTGTAAATCCTTGTGTTTCGTGCAATAATGAAACAAATCTATTCCTTATGGAGGTAGTAATGAGTGAGCAAATGAACGCCCCCATGTTGCCGCCACCCGCTGGCGTTTCAGCGTGGCTCTCAACCTGGAGGGAGGCGATTACCAGACCCAGCGAACAGACCTTTGCCAGGATTGCTCAATCCCCACAGGCGAAATCCACAACGGCCCTTTTATGGATTTTCTTGACTTCACTCTTGAGTTCTTTCTTGGCATCCCTGGTCCAAGGTGTTATGGTTCGCCAAATATTGCAAAACTCTGATTTTGGAGTAGATCAGTTTGGAGGGGGGCCAGCCAATGCCTTGATCGCAACAATTTGCGGAGCACCGATTGCCGCAGTTATTTCGACTGTCGTCTTCGCGGTTTTTGTCGGGATTGTCCAACTGGTAGCAAAAATGTTTGGGGGCCGCGGGACATTTGACCAACTGGCCTATGCGATTGGCGCGATTGTGGCGCCCTTTTATGTGGTCAGCGGCCTACTGACACTTTTGACAGCCATTCCATATGTTGGACTTTGCTTTGGTCTGTTAAGCTTGGTTGCTCTCCTCTATGTTGTCGTCCTGGAGGTTACTGCGGTCAAAGGTGTCAATCAATTCGGCTGGGGACAGGCTGCCGGTTCAGTGCTGCTGCCTTTCGTTGGCTTTTTCTGTTGTCTGGCGGCTGTGGCAGCTGGTTTGGCAAGTGTGCTTGGGCCCGTATTCCAAGATGTAATTGACCAAATCAATCCAACTCTTGTGCCATAACGCTTGATTTATCTAGATTGTAAAAACAGTCTCCCGCCATGGGAGACTGTTTACTTGCCCGAAGGTGGAATTCGATCTGGGCCAATAAAAATGGGCATATCCGCCAGATACCAGCCATATTCGTATGCCAAATCTGCACCACATTCACCGGTAGTAGTACCGATAATGCCATTCTCATCGGCATCTGTTCCAGCGAGAAGCGTACTGCCCAGTATTGACAATTCTGAAACAATCGGTTCCATTTCCGGACCGAAAGGCATGTCGTTGAGCTGCAGCGCCAGTTGAAGGATCCGATTGGTCCAAACCTCCACGTTCTGGAGGCAAACCCCGATATTTTCGGCGTTCCTACGGATATTGGGAGTGGAGTCTGCTGCATCCGCCGCATTCTGTGCGTGCAGAATCGTTTCCTGAATATAGCCTCGTCGGTCTCCATTCGGCAGGCTGCCGTAACCATCTCCGAGATCGTCTGTTTCTCCGTCTTGATCGTAATCTCGGTATTGATCGCTCGAATCGCCAACGATCATGTTGATGACTTCCTCAGTCCGCTTGCGGAAGGCAGTTTCATCGTCGTTTTCGAGTGCCTCGACCATTGCCACATCAACCGGGATCTCTCCAATGCCGTTGATGGATGCGTTTATGTAATCAGCGCCGTAATACCAGAGGTTTTGCAGCAGGGGGCCCCCTGGATCAGGCAATTCACTATAAGATACAACTACGTTACGGACATCGACCAGAGCTTGCGGAGGGAAGACTGATGAATAAAGAATATCTCCCGTCGGCGTAGATATGATAACTCCATTTTGTTCTTTGGTAATTTGAATCTGGTTAAAATCCCGGAGCAGATTTACCTGGGCAGGATCGTTATACTCCAATCGTCCTATACCGGATGCAGCAATTGTGATCGCTCCAATATCGCGAACCGTTTCACCGTCATTGCCGATGAGCCAGACCTGGTAGTGCGTGCCGTCTTCGGGTTGGGGAATATCATTCAGGGAAATCGTGACCCTATCCATCCAAAAGCTGAAATCGGTGAACCGCGTCCTGCCCACAGGAGTATTCGGATCCACCGGCGGTTGGCTGTTCGGGGGGATAAACCGAAAGACGACAAATCCAAGGGCCATCACTACCGTGAATTCGATGGCCATTCTGATCCAGCGGTTTTGGCGGCGTTCCTCCGGTTTAGGTTTGGAGGCCTGGCTTGCCTGGGCAGCCTGCCGTGCAAGTTGCGCAATGTGGAGTGTACCTGGCGAGACGGTTTGCCCGTTGAATATTGCCATGAACTCACTTGCCAGTGCGCCTGCGCTTTCGTAGCGGTGGGATGGGTCTTTGGCAAGGGCCCGGTCAAGCAGGGCCTGCAGATCTTGTGAGATGCCTTTTATGGGCGCAGGCTGTTCGTTGATATGCTGCATCAAAAGGCCGAAAGTACTATCCGCCTGGAAAGGTACAGAGCCAGAAAGCATCTCGTAGAGCATGATGCCAAGGGAATAGATATCTGTACGTTTGTCCACCTTTTCGCCGCGCGCTTGCTCAGGGCTCATGTAGGCAGGCGTCCCTGCGACGGAACCAGCGGTTGTGTGCATCGTGGAATCTAGAAGACGGACCAATCCGAAGTCCGTAAGAATCGGTTGCACATCGAGCGGGAGTGTCTTCTGAGTGTGAATGTTGTGAGAGGGTGACCGGAGGAGTACGTTCGCGGGTTTGATATCACGGTGGACGATGCCTTTGTCGTGGGCATAATCCAGTGCGCTGGCAAGTCCGGCAAGTAAGTTTGCTATGATCCCAATAGGCAATTGTTGTTTCCGATCCCGCAGCAACTTCATATACGCGGCAAGCGTTGGACCGGATATGTATTCCATGACAAGGCAGGGAGTTTCGTCCACCACCGTGTAATCAAGCATTTGAACAATATTGGGATGCTTTAAACCTGAAATAACTTCTGATTCACGCTTGAAGCGGGCAAGTTGATCTGAATCTCGCTCGAGCAGGCCTCTCAAAACTTTCACTGCTACCTGCCCAAAAGATGCATGGGTGCCCAGATATACTTCCGCCATACCCCCGCGGGCTACCAGATTATCGATATGGATCTTGCCGAGCGTTTTTCCTGCCCAGTCTGCCATGAAAAAAATTATAACCGAGAATGTGACGTGCCGTGTATAATCTCCATAACAATTTATTTGAGGTTATTGTGAAAGATTCGTTGGAATATCAAGTTGGACAGCTCCTGCGGAAACGGGCCTTAAAGCTTGCATTGGCTGAATCATGTACAGGCGGGCTGATCGGAAACCGTATTACCGATGTGCCGGGTTCTTCAGAGTACTTTCTGGGGGGTATAGTGGCGTATGCCTATGAAGCAAAGGTGGCTTTACTGGGTGTATCCTGGGATACGTTAAACACCAGAGGCGCTGTAAGTCAGGAGACCGTTCTTGAAATGGCACGCGGGGCGCGCCGCGTTTTGACTGCCGATATTGCTGTCTCTGTCACAGGGATTGCCGGGCCTGGAGGTGGGACACCGGAAAAACCAGTTGGTACAACCTGGATTGGGCTGGTTACTGAAGAGGGCGAATGGACCAGGCTCTCTCAATTTTCAGGTAACCGGGAGCAAAATAAGGTTTCGTCGGCAAACTCGGCCTTCCAGATGTTGCTGGATCATTTGCAGACTCAATTAAGTGAGCCATAATAGAATCAAAAAACATCCTGAACTTGTATGTCAGGATGTTTTTGGTTGATCAGGCCTGTGCGAATGTGTCGATCAGCAGTTTGAAATTCCCGCCCACAGGATATAGGATCGGACAGGTGCATCCGCGTTTCTTGTACTCTTCCACTTTGGCTCTCGCCTCATCAGGCGTCCCTGAAGCTGTGATGCGGTGGACCAGGTCGTCGGGCACAAGATGCATGGCCTGGTTGATTTGTTCTCTTGTGGCGGGCCATCCCAAAACGGCTTGGATTTTTTGAATCACATCCTGTGAGACACCCGATGCTTTTGCAATGTGCGGTTGTTGTGCGAGATACTGGCAGAGCAATTCTTTTGTGTATTCAATTGCCTTGTCATGATCCTCGTCCACAGAACAGACGATCAATTGAGGGCGATCGAAATCCTGCATCTTACGGCCCGATTTCTTCAAGCCCTTTTCAAGTAGTTCTAGAGCTTTATCGTTGTATTCAGGAGGAACACAATAATTTAGTACTGCGCCATCCGCAATCTCCCCGGTCAATTCCATCATAATATCACCTGTTGCTCCGATCATGATCGGAATATTGCGCGGCTCGCGTCGGCCATGAACCACGTCCAGTTCGATTCCGTCCACGTGATGGAATTCTCCATGGAATGTAACCCGCTCCATGTTCAATAAGCGTCGTAGGACCTCTACCGTCTCACGCATAGCAAGCAAAGGTTTCCTTCTCTCAATCCCGACATTTTTTGCAAGCGGGTCCCACCACGCACCGATGCCGCAAATGATGCGGTTAGGCGCCAGGTCATCCAGCGTTAGGAATGTGGCAGCAAGCAGACCAATATTCCGGGTCCAGTTATTGATGACGCCAGATCCAACTTTGATACGTTCTGTGACGGCGGCGTAGGCAGCCATGGGGACAATTGCATCCCGGACCAAACGCGACTCAGCCTGCCAAACGGCCTCAAAGCCATGGGCCTCTGCATAGCGCGCGTAATCCAATCCGTCTCTGAGATCATGAGAGTCTTGCAGGTATAGTGCTACTCTTTCCACAGGTGACGATCCTCCAATTGTGGGATGATGGAAAAACTAGTTCGATTTTGGAATATCGGTAATGATGGTCATTATACCTGAAAGTAAAATGGGACAGTTTTGTTGCGAGGAAATCTTGGACTAGAGAGCGGCTAATCTCTGCCACATTTGCGGCGCAAGCTCGCGTGAACGGGCTGCAATTCGCTCCTCATCAAGCGCCAGGATTTTCTTCCCCCGCATTAGAATCTTTCCTCTACAAACCGTGGTGTCGACCGTTGCATCCACTAGGCCAAAGATCAGATGCCCGAGGAAGTTTGCATCGTTCAGAATTGTGGGAGGCTGGTAGTCCATGATTGCAAGATCCGCCGGATGACCTTCTGCGATTTCTCCCAAACGGATACCAAATTGCCGCTCGCAAATCTTAGCATTATTTTCCAGCAACAGTTTAGGTGCTTCCAGGAAAGCCACACGAGGATCACTGTTAGCAAGACGGTGAAGCAGGTATGCACAGCGCATTTGAGACAGCATATCGGAAGACATGCCATCTGTCCCCAAGCCGACCAGTATGTTTCTCTTCAGCAGATCGAAGAGCCTGGTAACACCGACTGCATTATTCATGTTCGATTCAGGGTTGTGAACAACGCCAGTATTGGTAGCAGCAATCAGATCCATTTCTGATTCGTCAATGTGAACGCAGTGTATGAAGAGAGATTTCTCTCCAGACGCACCCATCTTGTCCAATCGATGAACTGTCGGCATTCCATACTTATTAAGTGAATCCTCTCGATCAGCGAGGTCTTCCGCCACATGGATGTGACATCCAACCCCTGCATCCTTTGCAATACCCACACATTTCTCGAGCGTCTCGTCTGAAAGCGTGAAGGAAGCATGCAATCCCATCATCGCGGCGATCTGTCCATCACCTTTGCCAATCTTCTTGATGAAGCGTTCGTTCTCCTCGATGCCGCCTCCTATCACGTTTCGATCCGAGACTTCATAACACAACGAGGCGCGGATCCCTGCCTGGCGGACTGCGTTTTCGATCAGGTCAAGTGAGCCACCGCGCATGCCTGGAGAAGCATGGTGGTCGATAACGGTCGTCGTACCGTTGCGGATACATTCGATGAGAGGGATTTGCGCCGAGAGAGTAATGTCATCTTCGTTCAAGGCTTTATCCACTTTCCACCACAGGCGCTCAAGGATTTCCACAAAGTTGGAAGCGGGTTCCCCTGGGATAGACATGCCGCGCGCCATCGTTGAATAGAAGTGGTGATGGGTGCAGATAAACCCGGGCAAAACGATCTTGCCTTTGCAATCCACTGCTTCGGCGTTGGGGAAACGTTTCTCTATCTCGGCGGTATCACCTACTGCGGCAATGTTTTCGCCTTCCGTTACAACTGACCCGTTCCATAGAACCTGGTTCTGTGAGCCCAGTGTTACTACAATCCCATTTTCAAATCTGGTGGTCATATTCAATCCTTTCGCTTTGGCGTTTGTGTTAGTAGATCGCTGTTAATCCTCACCCAGAAGTGCAAGCTCTTCAGAGGTTCGTTGTCGCATGGTGATTGCACCAACAAAGCATTTCTGGGCGCAGATCGAGCATCCGATGCAATTGGCAGGGTCGGAGTGTGGACGGGCCTTATCGTCCAATTGGATTGCGAGATACGGACAGCCTGCACAGTTTCCACAGGAAGTGCAAAGATCGTAATTGAACTCAGAAATTTCCTTGATAGGCGAGAGCGCCATAATATCCGTAATGGGATGTGGTTGGGCGATGCCAATCAGTTCTTTCACGCTCTTGATGCCGCGTTCCTGCATCAGGAAAGCACTATCAGACCCCAGGTCGTGATGGAATTCCTGCACGCGCCGCTATTATGAAGTCAAATGGCGAACAATTGACAGGGCACGCGTTCATGCAGGGTTTTTCCTCAAAGTATTCACAACTGGGCAATTCGGTGTGAAATTAATATCTGGTCATTATTCTGGAATCTACAGTGCTGTTTTTATCCATGGAACACTGCAATCGGAAATCACAGTCGGATTTCCGTGTGAAAATTCACAAATTAATTATAGCATCTCTCAAACACACAGAGTGAAGAAACCCCGTATCCAAACGGTGAGATGACACATTAATCAGTATAGTCAACTTTGGCAATTCAGCCAAATAAAACAACTCTCCACTCATGATATCATTCATGGTGGAGAGTTGAGTTTGAATTTTTGGTTCTACGCTATTCTGCGATCTTTGTCAGTTCCAGTTTCCGAACAAGTTCAAGATCTTCAGGTAAATCCAGATCCAGCCCAAGCGAAGGAAGGTTCACGACTTCCAGTCTTGCTCCAGCCTCTTTTACCCGCTGGCAATGACGTTGAAAAGAGTTTTCGCCAAAGTCGTATTCGATCAATCCTGCGGGCGAAATCAGTAATGCATTTGTGCCTTTTTCATGCCTGTCTGGTGCGATCACAACCACAGGCGGATCAGCCGCGCGCTCGATGAGCGTAAGAATATCTTCACGTGAGATCAAGGGAAGATCGGCTGGCAGCACCAGAACGCCGCGTGTTGCATATACCTGTGCAACGACTGTTGCGCGCTTGAGGGCAGTATTCAAGTGCGGCTGACCATCTTCCCGGACCGTCCGCGCGCCATACATACGCGCCACGGTCAAGGCCTGGGGATCACGGCTGATCACCAGAACGTGTTCTACTTCCTTCAGGTCAGATAGCGTTTTCAGTGTATGCTGCAGCAGGGTTCGGTTAAGCTGAGTTCGTTCGTCTGCAGTTAACGCTCCAGCCAGGCGCGATTTACCGCTTCGTAAAGGCTTTACAGGGATAATCGCCCAGATCGTCATAAGTCAGTTCCGATAAAGTCTAACAAATCTTTAGCCAATCGTTCTCTACTATCAAGACTGTCCATCAAGGTATTTGTTACAAGGGTACGCATATTTAAACCCATAATATCTCCTTTCAGTTGCTTATCAATTTCATCCAACACAAACCCAGTCGCCAGTCCATGATAATGCTTAGCGACTGCCAGCGCGGATGGCTCGATCCCCATTTCGCGGTACATCTTCGCGGCCGGGCCTTTGACCGCTTGACCACCAATGATGGGAGAAACCGCGATGACAGGCTTACCCCTATTCCAGTGGGAGATGACCTTCAGGATTGGATCGACGCTCACCCAGGGATTCGATGGGCAGATGACAATCGAATCTGCGGATTGGAGCGCTTCACATACCCCGGAAGCTGGCTCTGCTTTCTCGACTCCGTCAAACCGAAAGCCCTTGACGCGCGGCTCGCACCTGCGATGGACGAAATATCTCTGAAAAGCCAGTTCACCTTCATCCGTATCAACAATCGTTCTCACTGGCTGGTCAGACATCGGCCGGATAGTATGTTCAATTCCCCAAGCCCTGCAAAAAGCTTCTGTAATTTGGGTTAAGGTTTGCCCCTCGTTCAACCGCCGCGTTCGTTCAAGGTGTGTTCCCAAATCCTGATCACCCAAGCGGAACCAATTCGGTCCCCCTAGCTTTGAGGCGTTCCCAAAGGCATTCCAGGTCTCATCCACACGTCCCCAGCCTGTGTCTGGATTTGCCAATCCGGCCAATGTATAACAAACCGTGTCCAGATCGGGACATACATACAATCCATAATGCTCGAAGTCATCCCCGGTATTGACGATGATCGTCAAATCTTCGGCTGGCAGGATTTGGGCGAGCCCGTGGGCGAGTTTCGCGCCACCGACTCCACCTGCTAATGCAACAATTTTCACTCTACACAGCTCCAGTCGCCGTCCATAGCGGCGATTAGGCTAATTGTGCGCCGCGGACGGCGCACTGAGCATTCATAAGAATAAAGAGACCTTTTCCACACTCTTTCTGTGGCGTAGTTCTGGAATAGATTCCGTATAGCCAACAAAAAACATTCCTTGAGGCTCCCAAGTCTCAGAAAGGTTCAAGGTTTTTTGAATGGTTTCCTGTACGAACAGCGGCCAGCAAGCCCAGACTGCTCCTAATCCTTCTGCGTGAACGGCAAGCAACAACTGCAAACCTGCCGCGGCAACCGATTGAACTGCCATCATATATTCGGCTTTACTACGTTTCTCGTCCGGGTAAGAATCCATTTCGCTCATATCAAGACAAAGTAGGATGGCTACCGGCGCGGAAGTAATCCGTTCTTTTGAGCGTCTTACTTGTGCCTGGATTTTTTCATCGGGCACACCATCCTCCGCCAGATCGCGTTGAAAATCAATTGCCATGGCGTCTGCAAGCTGGGTCTTAACCGATAAATCGGTTATTACAACGAATCGCCACGGCTGTCTATTGTGCGCGGAAGGCGCGTATGTGGCAGTGGTGAGGATGTCTCGTATAACGGAATCAGGTACCGGGTCCGGTTTGAAGCGGCGGATCGAGCGGCGAGTCCGCAATAAGTTGCTCAGGTCAATTGTGGAGGTCAAAGTGAGTTGGTTTGATCTTGAAAGTGACCCGTCGTTGATCTTTCTTACGTATCCAGGGTTTATTATCATACTTGAGCGAGAGCTTATTGATGTGCTCATCTGCACCTTCTCTTGTATAACCGACAACTTCGCCACGAATGCCAAGATAACGATAGGTATCGTTCGGGTCCTGAATAGTCATTGCCACATTTGGACGGGCTTTCATATTGCGGTCTTTGGCGCGTCCTTCATTTGTGTTGATGAGGATGTGCTCACCGTCGCTGTCGAACCAGACAGGAGTGACTTGTGGTGAGCCATCGGGCATTAGGGTTGCAAGATAAAGCAAAGCTTTTGATTCTTCGTTGAGCAGATCGAGAAATTCCTGGGGAAAGTTCATGTTGTCGCCATCATTGGGTTTGGGATGTATGGCGTGTGCATTTCTTTGTGGAAGTCTTGGATGATTCGCAGATCTTCTTCTGAGCAGCCGATCAGCAGCTTAATCTCTATATCGCGTTTGAGTGTATCAAACGTGCATAAGATTCCGGTTAGCATTTTATCTATAGTGTTTAACGAACCAAGCCATACATCTGCACCATCGCCATCCCCAGACGTTGTGCCTTCAAGATAACCATAATCAAGAGGATAGATAACGTCCGGGTAACGCGGATGCGGGCTTCCTTTGGGTCTATCTATGACGATGGAGTTGGCTGCTGCTAAACGAGCCATTGCATGCCAGAAGGTAGTGTCAGGTGTCATGTGGAGACTTTTAGCGAAACAAATCTTGTTCTTTGGGTCTGATCAATTCTTTCATTGAAGCTTCGCGCAGGTCATATGGAAAGCCGCGCACGTGAACAACAGGAGTTCCTTCCGCAGCCTGACCCATCACAAGGGATGCGGCTGCGGCAAGTTCATCTGCCACGCCCACTTGCGTAATGCGCAATTCAACTCCAAAAAGATCAGGCCTGCCGCGCAAGTCTTGCAGGCCGGGTAGCCCCGAGATGCCAATTGCAGTCCCAACCGTGCCGTTGCGCCAGGCGCGTCCATGTGAGTCGATGATCAGGATGCCGAGCTGTTTCCCTGTTTTTGATTCGATCTCGCTACGGATCTGTTCTGCCGAGCGGTCTGGTTCCGTTGGAAGGAGCAATACCCACTCTTCAACCGCATCTCCGATCCCTGCGACATTCGAGTGATCAATTCCTGCATTCGCGCAGATGAATCCGAGTTTATGTTCAACGATGATCGTGCCAGGGCGCGTGCGTAGTACTTCATTGCTTTCCTGAAGGATTAACTCGATGACGCGCGCGTCCTTTTCTATTTGCCCCGCAATCTCAACTGCTCTTTGGGAGGGCCTGACCGCTGCAATATTTACCGCTCGTCCTTCGGCCTTGGACACGATCTTCTGTGCAACGACAAGAATGTCGTTATTTTCAAGGACGATTTTGTCCTCCTGAAGCGCATTAACAACAATATCCGCCAGGTGGTCGCCCTGGCGGATGATGGGAATATTTTTGAGTGGAGTGAGGGTGAGGGTGAGAGGCATTCTACTCTTACATAATAGCTGGAATAGTTTTGGCGACAGTGTACTGTCATCAGCTAGCGGTTCAACTGCTGGCGCAACAGATATGGATCATGATCTACTCACACCCGTGATCCTGATTCCAGCATGTGTGGAGCCGTATTGTTTGTTGATGTTGATCAGGACGCTCGCCAGCCCCTCCACGACAACAGAATTTTCAATAGGGCCAGCGTCCCAGCCAGTCAACCCCGCGGCGTCAACCAGCCTTAGAGCTTCAGCACGTGCGGCTTTGCTAGTGCCGGTGACCAGCACATCACAATCAATATCCTCCTCGCCGAACAAAAGCTCATGAGAAATGTTCTGGAATGCGGCGACCACTTGTACGTCTTCGCCAACGATCCCTTTAGCTTCTTGCGCGGCCGATCCCGCAGGAGGCATTTGCACTTTGGTCACTTTCCGTGGAACAAGCGGAACAGTTGCGTCAATGAGCAGTTTGTCCTTGAGTGCATCTTTTACGCTTTCAAGCGTTGGACGGTGCGCGGCATAGGGAACTGTCAGCACGATAATTTCTGCCTGTTTTGCAGCCTCCAGATTGGTTGTCCCGACTACAGATGATGATCCTTCCAATAATTGCATAATCTCAGATGCCACAGTAACAGCTCTCTCAGAGAGGCGAGAACCAATCAAGACACGATAACCCGCCTTTGCCCAGCGGTAGGCAAGACCCTTGCCTTCTTTTCCTGTGCCACCCAGGACGGCAATTGTGAGCATCAGGGATTCGTTATCCATATTATTCTCCTTCTACACGACGTTGGCTACTTCATTTGTACCGATATCTTTTGTGCGACCGTCCTTGATGACGATCGCATGCCCATCGAGAATACGGTTGGTTGCTTCTCAGGTGATGAGAAGGGTATTGCTGATGAGCATATCAGCCTACCCCGAATTGATTTGGATGAGGTAACTTTATTCCGTTCGCCCCAATCTCTTCGATGGCATAGAACGCGGCTTCGCGTACTTCGGGGTCTTCGCCATACATGGCATTATACAACGCGCCGATAATGCCTTCATTTGCCACGCGCTTGAGATACGGGAGCGCGGCGAGCCGCTCTTCCGTGTCGCCTGATTTGAAAGCACTGAGGAGTACATCCGTGGCGGGGCCGCCGCGCGGAACTCCCACTCCCTGTTTCGCTGCGAATTGAATCAGCCATGGAGCTTCTGTTGGTGCCGTGAGTTTGCGCGGCACGCGCGGGTCAACCTTCGTCATTTGCTCGAGATATTGATTTGCAAGGTTGCGGACTGCCCACTGGTCGTCTTCCACCTGCATGCGCTGGAGTTTTTCAGTCGCCCAGGGTTGTTCGACCCGTGCCAGTCCATGGACAGCGGCGCGGCGCAGCATGATATCGGCGAGGGTTGCGCCCTCCTTGAGCATGGCGTGTCCTTCCACGGGATCGTTCGCCATTGCTTCTGCGGCAGCGCGTTTGAGTTCTTCATCACCCTGCAATAAGGCGCGCGCAACGGCTTCAAGGGATTTTTCCGTGCCGATGGCGACCAGCGCAAGGCATGTCGCTCTACGGACTGCGCCGAAAGGCGTCTGAAGCACTTCCTCGAGCGCGTCAGTTGCCTTTGCATCTCTTATCGCGCCACTTCCCAGCGCGGCCAATGGAATAAGTTCGAAGGATCTGGAGCCTAATAATTGACGGAACAGTGTTGCCGCGCCCGGGTCACCGCTGGTAGCAAATGCCGCCATGGCTTGTCCGCGCAGGCCTAGTGGCTGGCCTTCAGCTTGCAAGATAGTCAATAAACTCGCAAAGACTTTTCCGCGCCACTTGGTTTCCCTGGGCGCATCACGCAGCCAGCGCGCGAGCGCGAAGACTTCACTGTAGAGCGGCAGACCAGACTCTTTCAACATCATTTCCGCTACGGTAGAAGCGTCTCCGCGTGCGGCGAGATACCGCAGAGACAACGTTTTTCCATCCCATTCGGGTTGAGCAAGCAGGGTGGTATCGGCGTCATTGTCGCCGATCGCCTGGCCTGCAAGATACCCATTTAGAACAGGGTGCAGGAAGCGCATCCTGTTACTGGAATGTAATACCAGCAGACCACTGTCTACCATTTTGCTAAGCAGGCCGTAGCTTGAGGCTGCATCTCCCGCCTTTGATTTTTTTATCCTGATCTTTTGTGAATCGGTGAGCGGAACAGGCTCGCCCTCGGGTGTCTGTGTTAGTGTCTCTGCGCTTTCGATCGGTTTATCTTCCACAATGTCATACTGCTTCACCCAGGCGCGCGCTTTTCGGGGATCAAAAATGGGCTGAGAGGTCAGCACAACCTGCATAGCGAGCAATTCCAGCGCGGCTACAGGAGTTCCACTTGGGGCGACGCGCCTTACATGTGTGGCAATCGCATCCAGCACGCGCGGACCTAAACTGTCACCTGCGTAGGCGCCCCAGACTTTAAGAGTCAGCTCAAAGGGAGTCAGCCCGTGGTTGTCACTCGCAAGCCAGGTGTTGAGAAGAAGCGGATCCACTTGCTCCGGTCCCGTTTGCGACCAGGTCTCCAGCGCGTAAGTTTGCGACCATGATTCTCCCCATTGCTGAATAAAGCGTGTGTTCCTTGGAGTATCCCATGCTATAAGTGCAAGAGGATTAAAACCGAGACCGATCAAGCCAGTCAGTTGAGTTGGACATCCTGTTGTAACCATCTTTATTTTTGGGTAGGCCCGTATTAATGCCTTGAACCATTCAACCACGTCCTGCTGTCCGTGTGGGTCAAGCTCGTCGAAACCATCAATCAACACGAGTGCCTGTCCATTATTGAATGTTTGCTGAATGAATCCGGGCAGGCGCCTCAGGTCGAACATGGGAGCGTTTTCACTTGCCGCATTTATGATGATATTGATTGGATCTTTGGATGGCTCATGCGGAAGTCCCAAATCAGCAACGTGATATAGGAATGGAACAGCATCCATGTTCGCTTCCGACTGCACCTGGAGGTTGGCTGCCAGTGACGCAAGGTGCGCGAGTGCAACAGTTTTTCCCGACCCTGCTGCGCCGACAATGACGATATTTCCCCCACCTGCAGCTGCTTCTGCGAGACTCAACGTCGGTGCGCGATAGATCGCCGCAAGTTCGGGCCATGCGGGCATATAAGGCAAAGTTTGTGAAATGATATCTTCCTGAATGCTGATCACGCCCGGCTCAACTCGCGCGGGGGGTGCAATGAGTCGCGGTTCCTGGAGGATTTCATTGAGTGAAAACAGCGAAGAAGCAAGGTGCATCCCCTGTGCTCGGCGCAACGTGAGGCGGCGATGATTGTCTTCCAGTCCGCTGGTGCGGCGGGTCCGTGCTGCTTCGCGCTGCTCCTGTCGGTTCTCGCTCATCTGTTTAAGCAATGGGCGGACGCGGCCGATCAGCCAGACAAATAAAATGCCAACCCCAAAACCAACCACAAATGAGAATAGATCAAGCCGGGGCATTATTTTTTTCAGAATCCATGCTGAGCAGGGTGATGTCAGTCTGCATACAATATCCGCCCGCAGGACGGGCAATGGAACAATTGAGTTGTTGAACGCGCATTCTGTTGTTGGGATGGTGTCAGCGTTGTGCCACATGCCGCGCAGGAGCCATCGCTTAAGGTCGTAACAGCAATACCACGTCGTTGTTGACGTAATTGATTATAGATAGCCATCGTCTGTTGTGCAATATCGCTGATGACAGCCTGCCGTTCCGAGTTCAGTCGTTCAAGGCTCTTGCGAAGTGAGGTGCTTTCGCGGGCCAGGTCGCGGTGCTGTTCACCCAAATTAGATTGTACGTGTTCCAGCACAGATTTTGCGTTCTGCCAATCTTTTTCGGTCGTTTCAGCAACGAGCATTGCCTCCAATTCGCGTTCTTCCAAAGTTGACAGATGGCGTTTCAGGGAAACAACATCTTTCTGCAAATCCTGCAACTCTTTCGGGTTATGTACCTGCCCGCCATACAGGCTGGCTTCGGTCTGCTCGATCTTGATGCTTTGCTTTTCTACCTCTGCTTCACTTTGTTTCAAGGATCGTTCAGCATCTTTGTGCTTATTTTCAGATGCCGCGAGTCGTTCAGTCGCGGCGCGTATCTCAGCGTCGTTTTCAAGTATCTGCTGAATCACTTTCAGACGCGCTTGAATCTGATCGATCTGGCTATCCACCTGTTGTAGACGATATAGTCCCAGCGCCGCGCTCATGGCCCGATTATATACGAACTCGCCTACTGAGTGGGAAGGTTATAGAAATTGTAAACAGTTTGCGACATTTGTGCGAAGAGTGTGGAGACCGGCTCCCATACCGTTTGCACCGGGTGATACGCGTAGATCACAAGGACATAGTTTCCACCCGGAGAATAAACGATCGCCGCGTCACTGATGTTCTGGATGAAGCCGGTACTTGGCTCGCTGATCCAGCCATGCTTGTGCGCGACTTGTGTGCCTTCGGGAACGCCCGCTTCGACCAGGACCCCGATCTTGTCCGCTGCCAAGAAGCGGATCATTTGCTGGCAGATCTCGCTGTTGATCTTATCCGGGAAGGCCGCGATCAACGCGCCTCCGCTGGTCTCTGCACATTGAAAGATATCCGCAAGCAACATACCGATATCAGAGGGTGTGGTCTGGTTGAATAAATCGGGATCAGTAAAAACATCTGTGCGCTGGTTGGCGGGTGTGCTGATTCTCTCCAAAAGCGGACAGGGAAACTCCGCGCTGCAAAAGAAGCCTGCGAGGAATGTATTCTCGAACCCGATTTTGCGCATGTCTTCTGTCACAATCAGCGGCCCTCTAAGCGCATCCAGTCTTTCCATCAATCGGTCAGCGGGGGGGTTTTCCGATTTGCGGATCATATCCAAAATCATTGCAGATGAATTTTCGTCCAGTGCGGCTGTTCCATATTTTATGAAGTATGAGACCATGATCGGGATCTTCACTGTACTCGATGCAGTAAAAGGTACATCTGGATTGACCGAAATAACCTCGCCTTGATCCATGGCAAAGTGAACTTCCTGGCCGTTTTGCAGGTCGAGCAGGTAAACCCCCATTACGCCATCGAAATCTGCCACCGTGATGTTTTGTTGGAGCAGGATTTCCAAATTCTCCATAGTAGGGCGTGCTGCGGCACTGCGCTGAAAGGAGAGCACGACAGTGCGGTTGGTAGGGGAGCGGAGCGTATCTTCCACCAGGCGAACCGCGCGCTCAATATCCAGTGTTCTGCCAGGCGCGCCGGGTGAGAAATTTGTACTTCCGGGAACGGGCTGTGCCGGCGTGGGAGGTTCATCGTAGCGTGCCGCGATTTCATTTTGAAGGTAGTCTATTAAACGGTCTTCCGCAATCGTCGCACTTAAAGGAACTTCGACCGGGTCAGGATCACGATTCCATAAATAGTTCCAAAATCCCCCCCAGAATGCACCGCCAGTACGCTCAAGGTCAGCAGCGGCGATCATGCTATCCATATCTAATTCAAAGCCCACAACGGTAGGGTCAACGTGGATAATCGCTTCACCATACTGCACTTCGATGGGCGACGAATAGACCTGCAATACGCGCTGTGATGCGATCTGCGGATCCACGCCACCGACATGAACGCCGCCAATCGTCATCCCACCTGGGTAATCGTTTCTCTGGCGGCTGTAGCCGATAAGAGAAATGACGACCATGACAAGCGCAATGGACAACAACGCGATGGATATGCCGCGTAGGATGGGAATGGAGCGTCGATTTCTCACTCTATCTCCAAGAACATGACATTTATCACTTAAAAAGTATAACACACCCATTTTGGGTCTTTGTGCTAGAATAAATCGGTGCGCTATGTTATCTGGCAGGCGAATCTTCTCATAGGACGGGACCATGCTACGCTCATTTCTGATCTATCTTTCCAAAGCTGCCTGGGCGCAAAAACTGGTGACAAGTTGGGGTCTTGCTTGGCATGCAGCGTCAAGGTTTGTAGCAGGGGAGAGTGTCGATGATGCAATACGGGCCGTCCGTGAATTGAATGAAAAGAGGATGAACGCTACACTGGATCATCTGGGGGAACATACGTCCACAGCCGATGAGGCTCAAAGAGCAACCGACGACATCCTTTTGATATTGAACGAAATAGATCAAGCGCGCGTCAGAGCGAATATTTCAATAAAGTTAACTCAAATAGGCATGGGGCTGGATGAAGAAATCTGCCGTCAGAATCTCGTTCGCATCCTTGAGCAGGTGAAAAAGTGCGATAACTTCCTGCGCATTGACATGGAAGATACCCCTTATACCGACATAACCATTTCCTTATTTCAGTCCATGCTGCAGCGCGGATTCAACACTTGCCAGGTCGGTATGGTCGTGCAATCCTATCTCTACCGCACAGAAGCCGACCTGCGGCGATTGCTGAACTACAGAACTCACATTCGCCTTGTCAAGGGCGCGTATAGGGAACCGTCGGATAAGGCGTATCCGAAAAAGGCGGATACGGACGCGAATTTTGACCTGTTGACCAAGATTATGATTGATGCAGCGCTGAAGATAGAGCCAAACAAGGTCAGCCCAGATGGACGCATTCCTCCTGTCCCGGCAATTGCATCGCACGATGAAAAACGGCTTGCCTTTGCAAAACAGTATGCAGAAAAAGTGGGCTTGCCGAAAGAGGCAATGGAGTTCCAGATGCTCTATGGAATTCGACGCGATCTTCAGGAGCAATTGGTGAAAGAGGGTTATCCAGTGCGGGTCTATGTTCCTTACGGCACGCATTGGTATCCATACTTCATGCGTCGCCTAGCCGAGAGACCAGCGAACATCTGGTTCTTCATTTCAAACTTCTTTCGAAAATGAATGCCTTCGCCGCCGTCCTCGGCGGCGAAATTTTTGTGGTAAAACAACTCCATGTCTAATCGACAACTTGCCCTTGTGACCGGCGCAGCACACAGACTTGGAAAAGTGTTCGCGTTGACTCTCGCGCGAGCGGGTTATGACATTCTGCTCCATTATCATTCTGCGGAAGACGAAGCGGGGCAGACTCAGTCGGAGATTGAATCCATTGGAAGGCGCGTGATCCTAGCCCAAGCTGACCTCATTGACCCGGCGCAAATATCATCCCTCCTTTCGGAAGTCGAGTCCATAAACGTGCTGGTCAACTCTGCTGCATTCATGCCGAGCGGAAACATGAAATCCCTATCGATTGAAAACTGGGATACCACCCTTGATCTCAATCTCCGCGCGCCTTTTCTTCTTGCCCAAGAATGCTCAAAGAAAATGACCGAAGGCGGACTCATTGTCAACATCACGGATGTGGGTGCTCAGAAAGCCTGGAGTCGCTATCCCTCCTATACCGTCAGCAAAGCTGCTCTCGAATCTCTGACCAAGATCCTGGCCCGCGCACTTGCACCGAAGATCCGAGTTAATGCCATTGCGCCGGGATTTGTCCTTCAATCGGACATTGTCTCTGTTGAGGAGTGGGAGCGGCTCATTAATCGGATTCCGCTCAAACGCCCCGCTCGCGGCGAAGAGATCGCGTCCGCACTCGAATTTTTGTTGAAGAACGAGTATATTACCGGGCAAACAATCGTTGTAGATGGTGGTTATTCATTGATATGATATCTCGCTGAACAGAGCGCTGGTCGAGTACAGTGGGTGTGCTTCTCGCTTGCACAGAGACCGAGGGAAGTCGATGTGCATTTTTATCCAGGAGTGTCTCATGTCCGAAATTACCGAACTCGCTGAAAAACTAAAGTCTGAAGGTGAAAGGTTTCTCGCGATCTTT
>DASWKT010000199.1:0-2256 GCA_036396515.1 Anaerolineales bacterium
AATTTGAAGGCACGTCCAGTCACAACCAAATTGCGCCAGGCGGCATCCAGCATCCCGGAAGAAAGATCGCTGAGGGTGATGTTCCAGCCTGCAGGGATTCGATTTACATTTTCCTTCCACAAAAGGGCGTGACCGCATCCCAGTTCCAAAATCCTTGCATTATTGGGTAAGTCTGCCAGCGTATCAAAGACCCACTTGAACCAGCCATAAGAGTTCGTGCTAAAGCGCTGATGGATCACCACCCGCGCATCGAGATTGGATGAATCGCGATACTGGTCGGTTTTGAGATATTGCTGATCAGTGAATTTTGACATTCGTTATTTTTTGATGACGATTAATGGATACTGTCCATTCTCGCCGAAGAAGCGTGGGAAGCGTTCCTCAAGCCAGAAAATCAAGTGCAGATAGGCTTTTCCGCCAAACTGCGGACGCACGAACCAGCGCATGAAACGCGGGCTGAGACTGCGCCATGGATAGATCTCAAATTTCAACGCGCTGATCAATTCATTTTTCAACCAGCGCGGTGTCATCTTTTCAATGAAAGTTCCAGCCTGATCCTCCTCTGCAGACCAATCCTTTTTCCTTTTTGTAGAGCGACCTGCAAGCAATCGCCCTAATCTGATAAAAGGTTCTGCCATGCGCATGAGCAAAGGTTCATGCCAGCCATTGATGACCACTGCTGATTTGCCTGTCTTTAGGACACGGTTCAACTCGAGATAAGCCTGCCTGTGTTCGCCGAGTACCAAATGATGGATCGTGTGCATGGACACAATGCCATCGAACGCATCAGGTTTGAATGGAAGATTTGCAATATCCGCAACAACAAACAATCCCTTGTCACCGAGTCGTGTGCGTGCTTCCTTCAGGGCAGTGATGGAAATATCCGCGCATAGCCGATACCGATAGTGTTCGGAATAGGTCAGATATTCGGGCCACTGCACCGGACCGGAACCTGCGTCGAGCAGGATCTCACCATTTGAGGCAAGATGTCGCTTTACACGCATATGACATTTATGGATATAGTCACGCGAAACCGGACGCAGATCTTCATAGCGGGCATTCTGGTAAAGCCCGTCTCCAACCTGCGCCCAGCCGATCTGGTCATAAAATTCGCGTACTTGTTGTTTGGTATTATCCATAATTCCTCATAGGGGCGGACGGCCGTCCGCCCCTACAAATCACTTCCATGTAAACGGCTCGCCGACCAAAAACTTGAATGTATCTCCAAACTGTGCCATACCTTCTTCGCTCAAAACTTGCTCAACGGGCCACATTTCAAGATCATCCCAGAAATTCATCAGACGCCACGGGAACGGCCGCGGGTATTCAAAGAAAAAGCGATAGGCATAATTCCATGCTTTGGCCGTCTGCTCTTCACTCAAACGGTGTGCGGGCAGATCAGCCAAGACATTTTCGAGCGCAGCAAAATATGCGTCCCAGGTATTCGGGTCAATCGTAAAGCCGCGGCCGCGATAATGCGTCTGCCCACACGAGATGACAGGGATTCCGTTCATCGCCGTCTCAACGCCAACCGTTGTCGTATATGCCAGTCCAAGGCTGGCGATTTCGATCAGGTCGTAGGTGTTTACATTATCCAGTGCGCCAATCAAATGGATATGGCTGGAGATTTCGGGCAAGGCTTCGCGCACAACCGTTCCCATGGATTTTGCCTGTGGGACAAGTTTCTCACCTGGATGGACTCGTATCACCAACTGGACATCGGGCCTGTTCGCAAAAAAGTGGACCGTCCTCGTGATCCATTCGCTCATCGATTCGGCAAAAATATTTCTTCCTAAAGTCAGACTGTCGCCCAGTACGTTCGCGGCCAGCAAAACAACAGGTCGCTTATCCAGGCCCAACGCTTTTCGAGTTTCATCTGCGCCTTGCGATGAGACGTATTGCCACAATCGATTTGATTTGCCCCATACACGAGCGCCGCGCCGCGCATTCTCAAGATCGGCAAGGCGTTCGTACATCTCATCAGTCATTGGCAATTTGCAGCGCGCATCGACGAGGTAATCTGTATCCTGCCGTATGATGGATGTATTCTGAGCCAGCCAAATCTGTTCACGCTGGTCATTGAATTCAAACGTCACAGCAGGAATGTTTAGATAACGCGCCACACGGAAGACAATTCCCATTTCGAGGATCAAGCCATTCGGAATCAAAACGACATCGGGCTTGTTGCTCTGCATCCATTCGAGCGCGGCGAGCGCGGCAAATGTGTTGCGCTTAATTCGCAGTTCGTACAAAGCG
>DASWKT010000200.1:0-2676 GCA_036396515.1 Anaerolineales bacterium
CAAAGGTTGACTCCGCGCGCGGCGATGCTCGGCACGCTGGCCGGCGTAGCAATTACCTACATCGCCATGGGCGCGGCGTTCAATGCCTGGAACGTTGCATGGCTGAGCATGGTGTCGTTCGGCATCATCTTCGTCGGCTGGCTGGCAAATGTGCAGTTCCCGGGTAAGATACCTGCAGGTCTTGTAGCCGTCATTATCGGCATCATCTTTGGATGGGCGTCAGGTTATATGCAGATCGGTACATTGCAGGCAGCCATCGCAAATGTGGCAATCGCGATCCCGCTGCCGCAAATCCAAGTCTTATTGGCAGGTCTTCCAAAAGTCGCTCCGTATCTGGTCACTGCCATCCCGCTCGCGATTTACCTGTTCCTCGAATCGCTCAACAATGTTGAATCCGCGCTCGCAGGCGGTGACGCATACGATACACGCGAAGCAATGCTGGCCGCGGCTGGAGGCACGCTCGTAGCTTCCCTGTTTGGCAGTCCCTTCCCCACCCTCATCTACATCGGCCATCCCGGTTGGAAGTCTGTGGGTTCACGTGTTGGTTATTCATGGCTCACGGGTGTTACGATGCTCCTCCTGGGTGTGCTCGGCCTGCTGGGGATCCTCTCGGCGATCATTCCAGTCGTTGCGATCCTACCCATTCTGGTTTACATTGGCATGTTGATCACCTCACAAGCCTTCAACGCCAGCCCCAAACGGCATGCGCCCGCAGTTGCCATTGCGATTGTTCCCTGGATCGCTGACTTTGTCAAAGTGCAGGTTGATAATGCCTTGAATGCGGCGGGCACAAATGCGGCCGCACTCGGTCTTGATACACTGGCGGGCGCAGGTGTTTCATACGCAGGCATGGCTGTGCTTGGCGCTGGCGCGATCCTGGTTGGTATGATCCTCGCTGCTATCGTTGCCTTCGTCATTGACCGCAACTGGAAAGGTGCCATCGGGTATTCGCTCTTTGGCGCGGCGTGCGCGTGGGTTGGCTTCATTCACTCCACCGAATTGCGCTGGATTCCTACCGTAGGCGAGAACGGTTTCAATGCAGCGTGGGGCCCGGTCCTGGGCTATCTCGCCATGGCCGCCCTGTTCGTCGGGATGATGTACTACACCCGCAACGAACCCGTCCCTCAACTAGATGCCGTTCCCGAATCGGCAGCAGATTAACCGTTTCCTGATTATCCATACAGCCTGGGGGCCTTTCCTCAGGCTGTATCTTTCTTAGCGATGCAACTTCATGCCACATCTATTGGAGAAGCGATCCCGCGCGATAACTTCGAGGCGGTGATTCAAAGCGCCTTCGACGCGGCTGTCAATCTTCGTCTTCCGGACGCAGACCGACTCATTACACTTCTCATTTCGGATCATTATGAACTCCCACAAGGGATTCGAATCGAGAGCAAAGACATCAGACTTCAATCCTTGACTGTTGGCCTGCTCGCTGCTTGTCGCGCTGGGGTTCTACGTTTTGAGTCTTCCCCGTTGACGATTGACCTGCGCGGCGCACCTGTTTGGAAGTGCCATCTCTCTGAACTAAATGTAAATATGCAATCCTCTTCTGCCGAGCGTTCCTGGACAGCTGTGTGGCAAATACTCAACGAACGACAGAGACTTAATAAAACGGAGATCGTTGCGGATGATCTATTTCAAAGCAACGTGGGATCTCTATTAAGTCAGAAAATAAGCAGACCTGTCCTGCAGCTCATCTCGTCAACAGAACAATTCGATCTTCAAGCCTCAATCCATGCTGCTGAAAAAATGATTGGGCTGGGTCCTGGTGTTACCCCTGCGGGTGACGATTTTTTGATTGGCTTTCTGGCTGGCTTATGGAGCATATCAGGGAAGGATCAAAGGCAGTTATCTTTCGTTCATGCATTTGGCGATAGGCTCATGGAAATTGCCGATCGGACCAACCTCATCAGTCGCACCTATCTTTATCATGCAATACAGGGACAATTCTCAAGTAGTCTTTCTAATCTGGCAGAGGCGATCGCGCTTGGATCTGAAAATCTACCAGGCATCGCACAAACTGCCATGCGCGTTGGACATTCCTCCGGAATGGATTCAGTTACCGGCCTGCTGATTGGGCTGTGCATCTGGAGTACAGAATTGTCTCTGGCATGAGGCTGCTTTAGCCTCCCGAAACTTTACGAAATCAAGGAAAAACTATGGCAAATTCGCAACGCATGATCAAAAACCTTTATCGCGATTCGGTCTCGCTCATGCAATTTTCTGAGAAATTACGCGTCCTGGATGGGATCCGACAAGCCTCTGCAGTGATGGCGACCGAGAACAACATCAGTCTGCTCGTTGAGGCGGGCCTGCTTGCGACCGTTGTTTCTCCCAGCCCGAACGATTTGCTGATCGTCGTCGAGGGCACGGACAATTCATCGATGAGCGCTGCGTTGGATCAGGCGGAGGTGATGCTCAAGCAAAAATCGGCGGAATCAGGCGAAGGCGGAATCAGGCGCGTGCCACCACGCAGCATCGAGATGGGATTGGAGTCGATGCCTGCGGCGAATTTCGTGCTCATCTCTACGCCAGGTGAATATGCTGCCGCGGAAGCGCGCAAGGCGCTCCAACTTGGCCTGCACGTGATGATGTTTAGCGACAATGTCAGCATGGAGCAGGAGATTCCGCTCAAGCAATATGCGCGTGAACATGATCTGCTCGTGATGGGAC
>DASWKT010000201.1:0-4015 GCA_036396515.1 Anaerolineales bacterium
AGCTTCAAGTCCACGAAGAGAAGCGCCGCTCTTCCTCTTCCATGTTTCGAAATGGGCGTTCATGTCCGCGATGAAGGCGGCGAATTCGGGCTGCGAGTAAATCGTCTGCTTGAGTGAAGTCTTATCCACTGTGAGGTCGAAGTAACCATCGCGCTTCGTCTGCGCTCGGCTTGCACTCGCTCCGCTCAGCGCGAAGAGATCTTTTTTGAGGTTCGGGCAAACGTCCCAATACTTCTTCAGCGCGTCGATATCCGCAGCAGGAATGCCGCCCTGCAGGTGTCCCGCGATGTCCTGAATGTCTTCGGGTTTCTGGCTGTCGATGTAGCGCGGCAGGTTGAGGTTGAACTCGTTGCGCTCGATCTCGTCGAAGGACACCATCCGCGAATATTTCTCGACCTCCAACTGCTTGTTGAAGACATCCACGATCTGGTGAATATCCTGGGCGCGCAGGCGGTTCTTGGGACCATCCTTCATGAAACCGCGGCTGGCGTCGATCATGAAGATACCCTTCCGAGACTGGGCGTGCTCTTTGTCAATGACGACGATGCAGGCGGGGATGCCCGTGCCATAAAATAGATTTGCCGGCAGACCGATGATGCCCTTGATGTAGCCCTTGCGGATGAGGTTGCGGCGGATCTCCGCCTCGGCATTGCCGCGGAAGAGCACGCCATGCGGCAGGATGCAGGCGCCTTTGCCCGTGCTCTTGAGCGAGCGGACGATATGCAGGAGGTAGGCGTAATCGCCCTGCTTGGCGGGAGGCACACCGAAGGATTGAAAACGGTCAAACGGATCGTGGAGCGGGTCGAGCCCCGTGCTCCAGCGTTTATCGGAGAACGGCGGATTGGCGACCACGTAATCGAAGGTCTTGAGCGCCTCGCCGACCTTGTACTTGGGATCGGTGAGCGTGTTTCCCTGCGTGATGAGCGCGGTCGGATTATTGTGCAGGATCATGTTCATGCGGGCGAGACCGCTGGTCGCCGCGTCCTTTTCCTGACCGTAGAGCGTGACCGGTGTCCCCGCTTCATCTCCGACTTTGAGTAGCAGCGACCCCGATCCCGCGGTGGGGTCGTAGACGGATGTGTCCGCACTGGTCTTCGCCTGACGGATGCCGATGATCTTCGCCATGATCTGGCTGACTTCGGCGGGCGTGTAGAACTGTCCCTTGCTTTTACCGCTCTCGGTGGCGAAGTGGCGCATCAGGTATTCGTAAGCATCGCCCAGAATGTCATCACCTTCGGCGCGGTTCTTCGAGAAATCGAGCGCCTTGTTCTCGAAGATGGCGATCAGATTGGTCAAACGATCCACCATCTCTTTGCCGCTGCCGAGCTTGTTCGGGTCATTGAAATCTGGGAAATCAGAGAGCTTGTTGGCGCTGGCAAGCGGCGCGATGATCTTCTTATTGATCTGGTCGCCGATGTCTGGCTTACCCTTTAGCGCCACCATATCCTTAAAACTCGCCCCCGCCGGGATGGTGATCGGCGCATACGGCACGCCCGCGTATTTGTCGCTAATGTACTTGATGAATAATAGGACAAGCACATAATCCTTGTACTGGCTGGCGTCCATACCGCCGCGTAATTCGTCACAACTTGCCCAGAGGGATGAGTAGAGTTCAGATTTTTTGATTGCCATATCCCTGATTATAAGACGAAGTCTCACAGTGAACGAAACAGTGTCATTGCGAGCTGTAGGCGAAGCAATCTCCCGTAGCGAGGGGATTGCTTCGCGCTCGCTACGCTCGGCTCGCAATGACAGGATGGTTTCTGATGTCGGAAACGTGACAAGAGAGTGCTTCTCAAGGAGAATTTTTGCCTTATACTTTTGCGTAGAACCATTGATGAGCATGATCCAGGTCCGCTACTGGAAAGGGAGAAGTCTATGGCAAATGAAGAGCTATTGAGCGTGATAAATAAAAACAATAGGGGCTGGTAGCAATACCGGCCTTTTTTTGCTTCGTTTATTACTCAAAGGACATGACCATTGCTATCGTTTGTCAATTTATGCTTGGAACTGCTGCTTCTAGTGGCAAACTACTTCTCGAACGCGAATTGAAATTGCTTGGCAGTAAACAGGACAGTTTGACGTATAATTTCAGTATATAATAAAGAGATAGAAGAATTGACCTCAAAGCTTGCGCTCGTCATTGCAAATACAGATTATCAGGATGCGAGTTTCGCAAAACTGACCGCGTCAGGTAGGGATACAGAAGAGTTCGCGCAGGTTTTGCAGGATCCGATATGTAGCAGAAATTCTTCACGGTGACACTGTTCGTCAACAAATAATAGGGTAATTCATGGCCACGATTACGATAAAAAATCTGGTTAAGAAGTATGGCGATAACACCGTTGTCAGCAACTTAAACCTTTCAGTAAATGATGGGGAATTCATCACGTTGTTAGGTCCATCCGGATGCGGTAAAACGACTACCCTGAGAGCAATTGCAGGCCTGGTAGAAATCGATGACGGGGAAATCTATTTAGACGATCGCTTGATCAATGATTTGCCTCCCCATAAACGATCCACCGCGATGGTCTTTCAATCCTATGCTCTTTTTCCGCACATGTCTGTCCGTGATAACGTGGCTTTTGGACTGAGGATGCAAAAAGTTCCCAAATCAGAACGAGACGACCGTGTTAAAGAGGTCCTCCAGATGATGGGTTTAGAAGAACTGGCTGACCGTGGCCCCGGCCAGCTCTCCGGTGGACAGCAACAGCGGGTAGCTGTAGCCCGTGCTATTGTCACCCATCCAGTCGTGTTATTGTTTGATGAGCCGCTATCCAATCTCGACCTAAAACTGCGTGAACGCCTGCGCATTGACATTCGTGAGTTGCAGCGTAGACTGAAAATCACTTCGGTGTACGTCACCCATGATCAGGCTGAAGCATTGGTCATTTCTGACCGAATCGCCATCATGGATAGAGGGAAAATTATCCAATGCGCCGACCCGGTGACGATCTACTCGCATCCCGCCAATGCTTTCACCGCCGATTTTATCGGGCAGGCGTCTATCATCAAAGCCCGAGTGATTGAATCCAATGAATATGGTTGCACGGTTGAGACGCCTATTGGCAAGTTGGTATCTTCTGATCGACCAAAGGGCGCCTCGAATTCCGTGATGGTTTGCTGGCGACCGGAGGAGATTACCCTGTACCAAAAAGAACATCATAACCGTATTGAAGGAAAAATTGAGAGCAATATCTTCATGGGCAATCTGACGGACCTTTTTGTGGCCGTAAACGGCATTTCGTTGCGGGTTCAGATGGGAGGATCTGTAAACCTCCAGCCAGGCGATAAGATTGTTCTGGGGCTTTCGAAAGACAAGTTACGGGTTATTGAGGCAGAAGTATGACCAAAAAGAATCACACGCTGACCATCCTTTTACTCCTGTTTCCCGGTGTTGGCTATATCGCCTTGATGCTGGCAGCTGCGCTTGTCATGACGGTGTTGCAAAGTATGGGTCTCTTTAACTTTACGGGGGCAAGCCAGTTTGGATTTCAAGAGTGGGTAGAGGTTTTCAATCAACAAACATGGGATGCTTTTGCATATTCCACAAAAGTCGCATTTGCAAGCTCTCTGATGTGCATGATTCTGGCCTACCCTCTGGCGCTCTTCCTGCGGAGAGAGTTTCTCGCAAAAAAGTACTTTACCGCTATAATTCGAATGCCCCTCTTCATGCCAGCGCTTGTGGCTGCCTTCCTGATATTGAATGTCATCGCCTACCATGGAATTTTCAATGAGTTTCTGACTCGCCTGGGTATCATCCGGGAACCATTAAGATTAACTCACGATGATTGGGGGCTCGGGGTTGTCGGGATACAGATTTGGAAGAACCTGCCTTTCCAAACGTTAATCGTTACTTCTGTGCTTGCCAGTATCCAATCGGATCTGGAGAATGCTGCCAAAAACCTGGGTGCAGGCCCCTGGCAGGTGTTTCGCGATATCCTTTTCCCACTTTCCATTCCAGGGATTGTTACTGGAGTTGTGTTGGTCTTCATAGGCATTTTCGGCGATTATG
>DASWKT010000202.1:0-3624 GCA_036396515.1 Anaerolineales bacterium
TGATCCGCACTGTGGGCATTTCCCCATATACGACGCCGCGACACGCCCACATTCCTGACAGACATAACGTGTGTGTGTTTTTGCCATGAGCTAAGTATAACAGAATTTATGTTCTATTTTAATGAAGCAGTTGCTGCATAGATTTGATTCAGTATATTCAGGAATTCCCCCGAAGGTCTCTGTTTCAAAATCTCTTTGCGGGATTCGCGGTCCAGTGTTTTCAATAATAAATATTGCACGGCATATTTGCGGAAGAGTCTTTGAGCATCCTCCTCGCCATAGAACTTGATGCTCTTCTCTAAATGCTTGTTCACGGTTTTCTGCACTTGCTCAGGCGAGACCTGTTCCCGATCAAGCCCGGAGAATATCCAGGGATTGGCGATGGCGGCACGGCCAATCATAACGGCCTCACAACCGGTATATTGTTTCATGCGTTCAATATCGGGGACCGTTCTTACATCGCCGCTGCCTATCACCGGAATCTTGACTAGTGATTTCACTTCAGCAATCGCGTCCCAATCTGCTTCGCCACTGTAGCGCTGTTCTTTGGTCCTCCCGTGGATTGCGATGAGAGAACCGCCATTTTCCTCCACAATACGAGCGATTAATTTAAAGTTTTTGTTTCTGTCCCAGCCCAAACGGAACTTGCCTGTCACGGGCACTCTCAGCATGGCAGTCAACTTCTTGAACGTGCGAGCAATCTTCAATGGAGTAGGCATCATGCCTACTCCTGCGCCGCGATCTGCGATGCTTTTCGCAGGACAGCCCATGTTGATGTCAATAATGTCCGGATTCATTTCCTGCACATGCAGAGCCGCTTTTAGAATTAGGTCCGGATCATCGCCATAGATTTGAAAAGTGACAGGCCTTTCCGTTTCTTCGTAATACAATCGCTTGCCCGGCTCCTTCGAGCGGCTTAATATCTTTTCCACTTTCACGAATTCGGTGTAGCTCATAGCGGAGCCAAGCGCCCGACAGAGTGAACGGAAGGGCCAGTCCGAGTACCCGTCCATGGGCGCGAGGATCGCATCTCCGTGAATGGGGATGTCCCGCACGTAAAAAGTGGGAGATGTTTTCGCTATTGCAATCTGATTAATAAAGTCAGTTTGCATGTCTCCAAGAGTATAACAGAATGTTTGCCGCGCAAATCCTGGTGCTATCTTGGATGTAGAAAAATCAACCGCGAGGAATTTTTAAGAATGACTTCGCCATGTGATTTTTGATCTCAGGAAAAAAAAGACCCTAAAGGTTTTTGCGTGGCCGAAACCTTTAGGGTCTGCGTTACTTACACTGGCTGTTTCTTCAGCATATCCAGGAAGTGTTTACGAAACTTTGATACTTTCGGTGCGACCACTGCCTGACAATACGGCTGGTACGGGTTTCGCGCGAAATATTCCTGATGGTAATCCTCCGCCATGAAGAACTTATCGAGTTTTGCCACTTCGGTGACGATCGGCCTATCCCAGATCTTCTGGGAGTTCAGATCCTTGATAAGCTCCTCGGCGATCGTTTTCTGCTCGTCATCGTGATAGAAAATGGCAGAACGGTACTGTGTACCCACGTCTGCACCCTGGCGGTTCAGTGTGGTAGGGTCGTGGATGGCGAAAAACACATTCAGCAGGTCGCGATAGGAGACGATGTTGGGGTCGAAATGGACCTGGATGACTTCGGCATGTCCCGTATCGCCATTGCAGACGGCGCGATAGGTGGGATTATCCATCTGGCCACCTGCATAGCCAGATTCAACAGAGTGAACTCCTTTGATCTCGTCATAAACAGCTTCCAAACACCAGAAGCATCCCCCAGCCAGCGTCGCGGTTTGAAGATTGGTGTTCATACGATTACTCCTTTTCGAAAGTTTCCTTACGCCTACTAGACAACATGACATACCAAATAATTCATTAAGAAAGGATTACGAAAAATATAGGGGCAGGTCTGAGACCTGCCCCTACGGGACTAACCTATTTACACTACTGGCGCGGGTTCCTCTTTTTCAGTGGTGCGCTCGAGCACCATTTCTCCATTTGGATTCACATTCACAAGTATGGAATCCCCGTTGTGGAATTCGCCAGCGAGCAGACGGTCTGACAGTGGATTTTCCACCTGCTGCTGGATCACACGTCGCAATGGACGGGCGCCGAACTCGGCATCGTAACCCATATCAGCGATAGAAACCAGTGCCTCGGGGGTCGCTGTCAACGTAAGATTATGTTCCTTGAGACGCTCAGCGACCTTATCCAGTTCGAGTGAGACGATCTTCTGGATATCCTCTTTATTGAGCGAACGGAAGATGACAACTGCATCCAGACGGTTGATGAATTCGGGTCTGAACGCACGTTTGAGCGACTCACTCAACTTTTTGCGCATTTCTTCATAGGACAGTCTCTCTTCCGTGATTTCATCGCGCTTGAGCGCAAAGCCGAGTGAGGATTGTTTCTTGATCATATCCGCACCGATATTGGAGGTCATCACAATAATGGCATTGCGGAAATCCACTTTGCGGCCCTTCGCATCGGAGAGATGTCCCTCTTCCATTATTTGCAAGAGCATATTGTGGACTTCGGGATGCGCCTTTTCAACTTCATCGAAGACCACAATGGAGTACGGGCGGCGGCGTAAGGCTTCAGTAAGCTGGCCTGCTTCTTCATAGCCGATGTATCCGGGAGGTGCACCCACCAGGCGTGAAGCTGTGTGCCGTTCCATGAACTCGGACATATCCAACTGGACAGCCGCATCCTCACTGCCGAACAGGAATTTAGCCAGCGTTTTCGTGAGTTCCGTCTTGCCGACGCCTGTCGGGCCCAGGAAAATAAACGAACCGATTGGGCGCTTCGGATCTTTCAAGCCTGCGCGTGCCCGCCGGACCGCGCGCGAGATCGCACCGATCGCGTCATCCTGCCCAATGATTCCCTTGCGTAGCTCGTCTTCCATCTTGAGCAAACGCTGGGACTCTTCCTCTGCCAGTTGCATGAGCGGAACGCCCGTCCACATGGACACGACTTCGGCGATATCTTCTGCGGAAACGACCGGGCTACTTGCACGGTCCCAGCCTGTGCGGAGACGTTCGATCTGCTCGCCGAGTTCAATTTCGCGCTCCTCCCATTCCTTCACATCTTCGCTATTACCTTCCTCCTGTGCGAGGGAACGGTTCTGGCGCGCCTGTCTCAGTTGACCGAATAAATCCTTCGATTCTTTTGCAGCTTCACTCTTGTACATGCGCACGCGGGACGAAGACTCATCGATCAGGTCAATGGCCTTATCGGGGAGGAATCGCTCTGTCACATAGCGGGACGACAAATGCGTGGCGGCTTCGAGCGCTTCATCTGATATCACAAGATGATGGTGCTCCTCATAAGCAGAACGGATGCCCTTGAGGATTTCAATCGTCTCTTCTTCCGAAGGTTCATCCACGATGATGGGCTGGAAGCGACGTTCAAGTGCGGCATCCGATTCGATATGCTTGCGATACTCGTCCATGGTGGTAGCGCCGATCACCTGTAGCTCGCCACGTGATAACGCAGGCTTGAGAATATTTGCCGCATCTACCGAGGAGCCCGCGGCGCCCGCGCCGACCAGCATATGGACTTCGTCAATAAATAAAATTGCGCCTGATTGCTTTAACTC